>CAZEEB010000011.1:0-20963 GCA_964511245.1 uncultured Paludibacter sp. | reverse complement strand
AATTTAATACTCATAAATATTCATTCGTTATTTATAGTATTTTATTGCTCATTTTAAGATTAAATTCTGTACTTTTGCACAATATTTTTCTAAATTACCAATCCAAATCTGCTATGCAAACTCCAAGTACAGAATTCAAAGTATTTTCAGGTACAAAAAGCCGTTATCTTGCCGAAAAAATTTGTCAAAGTTTAGGTTGTCCACTCGGAAATATGAAAATTCAGCATTTTTCGGATGGTGAATTTGCCGTTTCATATGAAGAATCAATTCGTGGTCAGTATATTTATTTAATCCAATCTACTTTCCCTAATTCTGACAATTTAATGGAATTACTTTTGATGATTGACGCTGCTAAACGCGCTTCGGCATATAAAATTATAGCCGTAATACCCTATTTTGGTTGGGCTCGTCAGGATAGAAAAGATAAACCACGTGTGTCTATTGGTGCAAAATTAATTGCTGATATGCTTGGTGTTGCGGGAGTTGACCGTATCATAACAATGGATTTGCATGCTGATCAGATACAGGGATTTTTCAATATTCCGGTCGACCATCTTTATGCTTCTACTATTTTTGTTCCTTATGTTCGCTCGTTAAAACTAAAAAATCTTGTAATTGCATCGCCCGATGTAGGTGGTTCAAAACGTGCCGGTTCATATTCAAAATACTTGGGAGTGCCGATGGTAATTTGCTATAAAACACGCGAAAGAGCAAATGTAATTGGCGAAATGACTATTATTGGTGAGGTTTATGGAAAAGATGTGATAATTACTGATGATATGGTTGATACAGCCGGAACATTGTGTAAAGCAGCCGACTTAATGACAGCTAAAGGAGCCAGAAGTGTACGAGCTATTGTTTCGCACGGAGTCATGTCGGGTGAGGCCTCAGAACGGGTAGATAAATCGGCTTTGACTGAAATAGCATTTACAGACTCAATTCCATTTGAACTCACAAAATGTCAGAAAGTGAAGGTATTATCGATTGCAGATATGTTTGCCGATACTATTTATCGCGTTCAAGAGCATAAATCAATCAGTGAGCAATATTTATTATAATCATTTTTTGAGAAGTTCTTTTCTGTAAAATATTTTATGATTATCAACATCATAAATTTCCATAACTGCTCCTTTTTCCGAATATCCATTGTCACGTATGTATTTAGAAATGGCAGGATATACCTTCAATACTCCAACCATAATTGATAGGCTTCCTTTGAGTGGAAACTCGGCGGTAATATAGTTTTTAACAGGTATTGTTTTATAATTAAACTTCGAAATTAATTTATTTGTATCGCTATGTTGGATAATCCAACCAATATCAGAATGGAGGCTGTCTTTTTTTACAAATCGGGGATTGTCATAATATATTCCAATTGATTGATTTGATTTAATATTTACTTTGTTTAATTCAAGCTCTAAAATACGACTAAATTCCGCTGTTTTATCATAAGATCCTTTCATTTTCTTAAAAACAATTTTCTCACCACCTTCTAGTCGTGTATTTACAGTTATTTTTTTGAATCCACCGTAATTTGCAATTATGAATACCAGAACTAAAGTAGAAAATACAATCACTCCAATAATAATTCTAACTATTTTCATTGTTTTTTTTAATATTTGATATATATTTTTATCTCGATAAATTTAAACATATCTAAAATACATTATTTCAGCACGATAGCCTCCATATTTTTGGATCTGATCTGAATAAAAATATGAGTATTTAAAGCACTATATTCTGTTGATACATAGCCCATTCCTATACCTTTTTTTGTGTCGGGTATTATTGTACCTGAAGTTACTATGCCAATTTTCTCAGCATTTTGGTTAACAATTTCATAACCATGACGGGGAATTCCTCTTTCTGTTAATTCAAAAAACACTAATTTTCTATGTACACCTTCTTTAAGTTGCTTTTCGAGAAACGGACGGTCAATAAAATTTTTCCCCTCTGTAAACTTTGTAATCCAGCCTAACCCAGCTTCTAAAGGCGAAGTTGAGTCATCAATATCGTTTCCATAAAGTGTAAATCCTTTTTCCAAACGCAATGAATCACGCGCACCTAATCCGATTGGTTTTATGCCAAATTTTTCTCCACAAGTAAATAAAGATATCCAGATTGTTTCAGCATGTTCAGGATAAAAATACAATTCAAATCCTCCGGCACCGGTGTAACCAGTATTCGAAAGTATAACATTGTTGACACCTGCAAAATCTCCAACTGTAAAGCCATAATAAGGTATTTTAGACAAATCTACCGATGTGAGTTTTTGCATCAATTCAGTTGCCTTAGGTCCTTGAACAGCCAATTGAGCCATCCAATCGGATGCATTTTCTAATTCAGCACCTTCTGTATTATTTGAAACACACCAATTCCAATCTTTCTCAATATTCGATGCGTTTACAACCAATAGATACTTTTCCGGTTCAAAATTGTAGACAAGTAAATCATCCACTATACCACCTTTACCATTCGGAAAGCAGGAGTATTGAGCTTTTCCCACAGAAAGTGCAGCAACATCATTTGAAGTCAATTTTTGAAGAAATGGAAGTGCATTTGGTCCTTTTACCCAAAATTCTCCCATGTGCGAAACATCAAATACACCCACTCCGTTACGTACAGTAATGTGTTCGTCGGTGATTCCACTGTATTCTATAGGCATATTATATCCGGCAAACTCGTGCATTTTTGCTCCAAGAGCAATATGAAATTTTGTAAATGGAGTTGTTTTCATTTTTTTATGTTTAATAAACTTTAGTTAATTTATATTTCTTTGAATTGATATTATTTAATCTTTGTTTTGGCTACAAATATACTGCTTTTTCCTAATTTAAATTGTGTTTTTTTTATAACAAAAGGTCAAAAAAATGAATGGGTGGAACTTTAAATTTTAATTTGTACAATAATTATTTTTTAGTGTTTTTTAGTTTGTAATTCTATGGTACAATTATTTTATTTTTTGTTTTCTCTTCAAGTATGACTGTTTTTTTGTAATTTCGCCGAAAATTATAAATAACAAAGTTTAAAGTGAATAAAATGAATATAGATTTTAATAAATCAAATGGACTTGTACCCGCAATAATTCAGGATGAATTAACATCGAAAGTGTTGATGCTTGGCTATATGAACCAGGAAGCATTAGTCAAAACACAAGAAACCGGTCAAGTCACTTTTTTTAGTCGTTCCAAAAATCGTTTGTGGACAAAAGGAGAAGAAAGTGGAAATTTTTTGAATTTGGTATCCATAACTCCCGACTGTGATAACGACTGCTTATTAATAAAAGTAAATCCTGTTGGTCCGGTTTGTCATACCGGAACAGATACATGTTGGGGCGAAAAAAATGAATCAGATATATTTTTTCTTAAATATCTTCAAGATTTCATTCAAGTTCGATTTAACGAAATGCCAGAAGGCTCATACACCACTTCGTTGTTTAAAAAGGGCGTGAACCGAATGGCTCAAAAAGTGGGCGAAGAGGCTGTTGAAACAGTTATTGAAGCTACAAATGGTACAGATGATGGATTTATTTATGAAGCATCAGACCTTATTTTTCATCTCATTGTTTTGCTTACATCAAAAGGTTTTTCGCTCGATGATTTAGCCAGAGAATTGAAAAAAAGACACAAATAAAATCAGGTTTTAAAACGTTAAGTTTTATGGAAAATAAATTGTTAATCAATTATATCGATGTTGATATATATCAGCAGGAAGAGCTAATTTTGAAAGATGTAAATCTCCAAATATATAGCGGTGAATTTATTTATTTGGTTGGAAGTGTGGCAAGTGGCAAATCCTCACTGTTAAAATCTATTTATCATGATGTTCCAGTTGTAAATGGAACGGCTGAAGTGCTAGGGTTTGATTTATGTAATCTTAATCATAAAGATGTTCCATTTTTACGTCGTAAAATTGGTATAGTATTTCAGGATTTTCAATTGCTTACCGATAGAAATGTATTTAAAAATCTTGAATTTGTTTTGAAAGCTACCGATTGGATTGATCAACAAGCTATTAATGAACGAATTGAAGAAGTATTGACAAAAGTTGGTATGAGTGCAAAAGCAACAAAAATGCCTTATCAATTATCCGGTGGCGAACAACAACGTATTGTTATTGCACGTGCTTTGTTAAATTCGCCTGAACTGATTTTGGCCGATGAACCCACAGGCCATCTTGACGCAGATACAGGAAGTGAGTTGGTAGAATTGCTTTACAATATTAGGCTTTCGGGAACAGCCGTAATGATGGCAACTCATAATTTTTCGTGGTTGGATAAGTTTCCCGGACGAGTTTTTCGTTGTGAAAATGAAAAATTAGAGGATTTAACTGCTGAAGAAATTGAAATTATTGAACATTCTGAGTCAGACAAATAACTAAAATTCAATATTTATAAGGTTAAAATTTAATACGAAATTGAAAAAACTCAGATGTCCACAATGTGATATTCACAGATTTTATGTTCGAAACGAGAATCACGATAAAGTGCTTGTAAATGTTGACGAAAATTACAACTTGATACCCATCAACTTAAATGATTCACTTGAAGGGTTTGACTTAACAATACTTTATTGCCTTGGTTGTTCGTGGTCGGGTTCTCCAAAAAAATTAAAAGGAAACAATCAAAAGAAAGTTTACTAATAATTACAAAACTTCTGATTATTAATCTTTTATACAACGAACCGAAAAACCATACCATTTCTGTTGTGCTCTTCTATCAATCGTACTTTGGTCATTTGCAATGGAAATACTCCACGAAAACCTTATTGTGTCAGACTGTGAGCTGGTCCACCAAGCTCCGATTGAATCCATTTTACTAAACGAATGGATGTTATTTAAACGATACCCACCCGGTAATGCGTTAAATCCGGAATAATTATTTAAATTCGGTTCATATCCCACTGTTCCTGAGTTTAAAGCTCTAGCCCATAAAACTTTAGATGCAATAGTTTTTGCAATAGATTTTGATTTGTTGATATAAGTACTAATATTATTTTCGAGTAGCAACCACTCATCAGCACTTGCCACATGCCAACCTTTTGGAGCTAATTTTCCAGTATTTACGGTATACCAATTATATAATGCTCCAAAATTTTCTTTGTACGCTATTGAATCATTTTTATACCAACAATAGGCATCGGAAGTTGTATTTGCCCATGCTGCGCTATCTTTCAATATCGGAATGAGTGTGCTATCGCGGTAGTGTGTTGTTTTTAAATTTTCCATCATCCAGGTTTGTGACCCAATTGTAACCGTGTTGTAAATATTACCTTCAACATCTGTAACTGTTCCTCCAAAAATTGGTTCAGAAACTGTATTGCAGCTTATCAAACTGCATGTAAATGCAATGATTAAAAACTGTATTTTTTTATTTTTTATCATTTTGTTTTTATTATAATAATCGTTTTTGTTGATTTAAATTCCAATTAACAGACGAACAATTATAATTATTTTAAATCATTGATTGATAGTCTATAATGTTACTAAATTATTTATGGCTTGCGCCATTCTTTCAACTTTAATTTCATCGCGTTTTGCTGCATATATCCATTGAATCAATTCATTTTGTTTTGATTCATTTAAATTTCTAAATTTTTCCAAAGCAATAGGTTCATCTTTTAAACATTCTAAGAAATCATTATTCGTAATTTTTGGTAATTCCTGCGAATATAGTATAATATGAACCCAATCGCCTTCGTTTTTGGCAATTTTCTTTCTAATTTCAGCTTTAACAGCTAAAAATAAAGTATTATTGCCCATTGGCATTAAATGATTGTTGTTTATTTCATAACCATCTATAGTTCCTCTTACTTTTACCCACCCAAACCACGCATGTTTATCCTGATTGATTTCAGGTATTGCCGCAAAAGTCCATCCACCCTTGCCGGGATATTTTTGCAAAATATAGCTATTATCAACCAAAGGGGTTTCTTCTAAAGCATTAATATTCATAAAGTTGTATTATAGTGATTTGCAATTTTGTATCAATTCGAACTTAACTGTTAATACATCAAATTATTAATAATCTTTTTCTACTTTTGTATTCAATTTTTATTTTTCTTTAAGTTGAAATTTTCTTGAAAATTGGGTATCTCTTTTTTTATTTTTAAAATACTTTGCCTACAAAAATAAGAAATTATGCTAAGAAAATTCAACTATTGACCAAAAAGCTTTAATATTTATTCCAATACATTTTTAAAATATGTCATTAAGCACAACTTTAATTCCGGCAAAATTTATTTCACTAATTTCAACTAGTTTACAACTAACTGAAAAACAGGCAAAAAATACCATCCAGCTATTAAATGAAGGAGCTACCATTCCGTTTATAAGCAGATATAGAAAAGAACTAACAGATGGGTTGGATGAAGTGCAATTAAGTGATATTGCCGACCAATATACTAAACTTTGTGAACTGACAAAGCGGAAAATATCCATATTAAAAACCATTGATGAACAAGCAAAACTCAGCCCTGAATTGAGTGAACGGATAGATAATTGTTGGAATATCAACGAATTGGAAGATATCTATTTACCCTACAAGCCCAAACGAAGAACACGAGCTGAAATTGCCCGCGAAAAGGGACTTGAGCCACTTGCCAAGTTAATAATGAAACAACAATCGAATGATGTAAAACAAATCGCAAAGGAATTTGTAAAAAATTCAATTGAAAACATAAATGACGCTTTGAGTGGTGCGCGTGATATCATTGCTGAATGGATAAATGAAAGCGAAACAGCTCGAAATTCAATTCGAATAATTTTTGCCCGTGAAGCAATTATATCGTCAAAACTAATTAAAGCCAAGGAAGATGAGGCCCAGAAATACCGCGATTACTTCGATATGAGCGAAAAGTTAAACAGGTGCTCGTCCCATCGGCTGCTTGCAATGCGAAGAGCAGAGTCAGAGGGATTTTTAAGGATTAATATTTCGGCCGATGATGCTCAATGTTTAGAAAAATTGGAACGTATTTTTGTGAAAACTAAAAATGAATCATCAAAACAAGTGGCCGAAGCAGTGGCTGATGCTTATAAACGACTACTTAAACCGAGTATTGAAACTGAATTTGCTTCTGAAAGTAAAGCAAAAGCCGACACAGAGGCAATACGGGTTTTTGCTGAGAATTTAAGACAACTATTATTAGCACCTCCATTGGGTCAAAAACGGGTTCTTGGCATTGATCCGGGCTTTCGAACCGGTTGTAAGGTGGTTTGCCTCGATATGCAAGGAAACTTAATTCATAATGAAACAATTTATCCGCATCCACCTGTAAATGAAAGCTCAAAAGCAATGCGTAAAGTACAAAAAATGGTTGAGGCTTATGATATTCAGGCTATTGCCATTGGTAATGGAACTGCAGGACGCGAAACGGAGCAGTTTATTCAAAACACACGCTTCGACCGTGAAGTGAAACTTTTTATGGTAAGCGAAAACGGTGCATCCATATATTCTGCTTCCAAAATTGCGCGTGAAGAATTTCCCGATTATGACGTTACGGTGCGTGGTGCAGTATCTATTGGCCGCCGATTGATGGATCCATTGGCAGAATTGGTGAAAATTGACCCAAAATCAATTGGAGTTGGACAATATCAGCACGATGTAGACCAATCGCAATTAAAAAAAGCCCTTGATCAAACTGTTGAAAATGCAGTGAATCGGGTGGGAGTAAACCTCAATACTGCCAGCAAGCATTTGTTGACATATATCTCCGGATTGGGACCGCAATTAGCACAAAATATTGTAGATTATCGTGCTCAAAATGGAGCATTTAAAAGTCGAAAACAGCTTATGAAAGTGCCTAAAATGGGTTCAAAAAGTTTTGAACAGTGTGCAGGATTTCTTAGGATTCCAACTGCTGAAAATATTCTGGATAATTCGGCAGTTCATCCGGAAAGTTATAACATAGTAGAAGCTATGGCAAATGATTTAAAGGTAGATGTCAAAGATTTGATTATGAACAAAGACCTTAAGAAAAGCCTTGATTTACAGAAGTATATAAGTAGCTCAGTAGGAATTCCAACTTTAAATGATATAATTCAGGAGCTCGATAAACCGGGTCGTGACCCCCGAAGTACCATTAAAGTATTTGAATTTGATGCTAACGTAAAGACTATTAGTGATTTGCGAATAGGCATGGAGTTAGCAGGTATTATAACTAATATCACTAACTTTGGTGCTTTTGTGGATATTGGAATTAAAGAAAACGGTTTGATTCATATTTCCAATATGGCCGAACGCTATATCAGTAATCCTGCCGAAGTGGTATCAGTTCATCAACATGTTAAAGTAAGGATTTTGGAAGTAGATATTGATAGAAAACGTGTGCAGCTAAAACTGTTGTAGTGAATTCGACTAATTATTCCTTTTCCCTTCAACATATATATGTGTTCCAGACATATTCCCTGCTTTAACTTCAAATGACACACTATCTAATCCTATAAAACCTCCTTTTTTGCTTATTCCATAGTACCAATCTCCTACCGATACAAATGTTCCATCATTGTTCATGCTAAATTCCACATTCCCATCGATTTTATATTGTATAAGGGCAACACCTGAAGTATTCGCATTAATATTTCCATCATATATAGTTGAATCACGACTATAGGAGGTCAAGACCCAGTAAAATGATTTTGTTACAAATCTAAATCGTCCGCTATAAGCACTTTCTTTGAAAATATTGACATTTATACTGTCTTTTCCTATTTGACCTTTCCGGTTTGTAGCAATGAAAACAAATTTGTGCTGTCCAATCGTTAAACTTTCTTTATTAATAGTGTATGTATAGGGTGGAAATGTTAATGTTTTAAACTCGATATCATCAATAAATAGTTTTACTTTTGAAATGTTTTCAACCGAATCTTCAACCAAAACTTGTAAGTTAAAATCTTCGTTTGAGCTAAAATACGAGTTGTTTTTTGGGCTTATAATTTTACAAGTTACAAGATGACTAACTATTTTTATATCTACTGGTTCATTCTTACAAGCTATCAAAATCAATCCAATAATTAGAATCGCAATATTCTTTTTTGATTTCATTTTAATTATTCTAAGTAATTAATAATCTTTATTTTACAAAAAAATAAAGATTAAAACTCCCAATGGGATTAAAAATAAGCTTTTCTTTATGAAAACTTAAATTATCGTTTATATGAGTCACCCAATCCTTTTCCGTTCAGAATTTGTGGAATGTATTTTTCAATTCGTACTTCACGGGTTTTTGATTGCTTTGCTGCTCCAAAATGGAGTAAATATTCTCTTTGCCTGCCTGCAGTAAGTGCTTCGAAAGCAATTTTTAGCAAGGGCATTTCATTTAATTTTGTTTCAAATTCTTCGGGCATTTGAAATTCTTTCGGTTTTTTAAATTCTATTTTCAAACCTGCCTTTTCAACTTCCACAGCTTCAAAAATATAGGATTTTAAAATTGATTCCAAGGCTTTAATTTCTTCCAAATTTTTAAACCGAACCTGCCTTCCAGCTTGTACGTTCTCTGTTTGTTGAATTAATATAGCGTTTGAATCTTCCAACAATGCACCTTTGAAAAATAACATGGCGCAATATTCTTTAAACCCGTGAATTAACACAATGTTTGCATTCTGAAATGTATAACACGGACAGCCCCATTTCAATTCCTCGGTAAGACCGCAATCAAGGGCAATATTTCGCATTATTTCAGTTTCATCTTGCCATTTTTTTAGTTTCCTTAAAAATTCGTCAACTTTTGGATTCATATCATTTTTATTTTAAACGTATTCGACTTCAAAGATAAAAACTTTTTGTACTTTTGATTTAATATTCAAAGAAAATAATATTTTAAAAATTCTAAAATTCATCCTAAATCTAGTTTTTCCTACTGAATATCTAGTATCCCCGATTGTTTTTTAGTAAAAAAGAATACTTTTGTAGCTGCTTGTATAATCTTAAAAAATTAAAATTTGAATATACATTGGAATTGAACTTGTTCGATTTTGATTTGTTATTTTCAAAACCATTGCAATATAAAAAATGAAATAATAAGTATGACATCTCAAGTTACAGAAAATACTCCAGAAAAAAACACTTTTAAGCCTATTACAATTGAAATTGTAAAAGAACTATGGTCAAAAACCTACAATACCGAAGGTAAACCAGATTGGTCGCATATTTTTCCGTATTACCATCCCGATATTGTTTTTCAAGACAGCATTCAGCGCATAGTTGGAATCGTTGAATTTGAAGCAATGTGTATCAGGCTTACCAAAAGAACTCATCAACTTAACATGGAAATAGTTTCAATAGCCCAACAGAACGATATTATTATTTTTGATTGGATTATGACCATGATGTTTAAAAAATATCCGAGCACTCCCATGTATGGTTCTACCAAATTAACCATCAGCCCTGATGGATATATACTTCAACAGCGTGATTATTATGATTTATGGGGCGATATTTTCAATAATATTCCTCATTTTAATAAAATGTATCGTCGATTTTTAATTAAAAAATTTGGTTAAAGCGTATGAAATTTGAACTTCCGGATGAATTAAACTTTATAACAGTTGGCAGATTAGCCCAAAAAGTATCGAACCAACCAATGGACGGCAAAATAGTAGTACTAACCGGCACTACTTCGGGTGTTGGTTATCAGGCTGCCATACGATTGGCAAAAGCTAATGCCAAATTAGTAATGATAGTACGCAACAAAGATAAAGCCGAAAAACTTTGCGCAGAACTACGCAAACTTAGTTCACATGAACCTGATTATTATATTGCCGATTTTGCTGATTTGAATCAGGTTCGAAAGGCGTCCGAAGCTATTCGGGATGCATATTCTCATATTGATGTACTAATTAACAATGCCGGAATACATATGACCACTCGCCAACTTACAATTGATGGTAATGAAATGGCATTTGCAGTTAATCATTTGGCTTCATTTCTGGTAACGGGTATTTTGTTAAACAGAATGAAGGAAAGTGCGCCATCGCGCATTATTCAGGTAAATTCAGAAGGTCATAGGTTTAATGGACTTAATATTGATGATCTTAGCTGGGAAAAGCGCAAATACAATGGTTATGGTGGCTATGGTGCTTCAAAAACGGCTCAACTTATGACAGTTTGGGAATTGAACGATTTGCTGAAAGGAACTCAGGTTTCCATAAATGCCATGCATCCGGGAGCAGTAAAATCGAATATTGGAACTAATAACGGTAAGCTTTACAATTGGTTTTCGCGTTATTTAATTCAACCGACACTAAAAAGCCCTGAAATTTCCGGAGAAGCCATTTATTATTTAGCTTCTGCTACAGAAATGAACGAAGTGAGCGGGAAATTCTTTAACCTTACAAATGAAGAAATCCCGGCTGTTCATGCTAAAAATCGCGAACTTGGAAAACAAATTTATCAGAAAAGTATTGAACTTACAAAATTAAAGAATGAATTAAAATAAATTGAGATTTTGATTGAAAATCAATTTATTACGAACTAATTTAACGTTAAAAACTGTTTTTTTGAGAATGAAATATGACAATATTGTAGTTGGTGGAGGCATAGCAGGCTTAACTGCAGCGGCTTACCTTACACGAAGTGGACAATCGGTTTTACTAATAGAAAGACAACACAAAGTAGGAGGGTTGGTGCAAACGTTCGACAGAGATGGAATTTATTTTGACGGTGGACTTCGATCCATTGAAAATTCAGGAATTGTATTCCCTATGCTGAAACAATTAGGTATTGATATAGAATTTAGCAAAAGTAATATCTCTATTGGAATTGGTACAGAAGTGCTAAAACTGGATGGTATAGACAGCGTTGATAGCTATGAATTATTTTTAAAATCACAATTTCCGGACAACAGCTCAGATATTTCAGCCATTATTTTAGAAATAAAAAAAATAATGGCTTATATGGAAATCCTTTATGGAATTGATAATCCTGCATTTTTAGATTTTAAAAAAGACAGGGATTATTTTGTTAAAGTTATTTTTCCGTGGATGTTTAAATTCTTATTTACCATACGGAAAATCAGAAAAATTAATGAACCAGTAGAAGATTATTTAAAACGATTTACCAAAAACCAATCGCTTATAGATATTATTGCACAACATTTTTTTCAAAAAACTCCCGCTTCATTTGCATTAAGCTACTTCAGCCTATACCTCGATTATCATTATCCTAAAGGAGGTACGGCTACTTTGATTGAAAAACTCGAACAATATATTAAAGACAATGGAGGTATTGTAAAAACCAATTCCACCATTGTAAAATTAAATCCAGAGCGAAAAGAACTTTTTGATTCTGAAGGTAATTGCTTGATATATAAAAATTTAGTTTGGGCCGGCGATTTAAAGCAATTGTATAATATTATAGCATTGGATGAGTTGACAAATCAAAAAATTATTCAAACAGTAGTTAAAAAACGAACCCAACTTAAACCACTAAATGGCGGAGATTCTGTATTTACCGTTTATTTGTCAGTAAATGAATCGAAAGAATATTTTGAAAAAAAATGTAGCGGTCATTTTTTTTATACCCCTGAAAAAAGCGGATTATCAACAGTTGACAAAACCGAAATTGAAGTATTTTTGAACACTAAATTAATTGATAATGAAAGTGTTGAATTGAAAAATAGTGTCAAAAAATACTTAACTGATTATTTTCGTTATAACACATTTGAAATTGCAATACCAGTGCTGCGTGACGAAGATTTAGCACCTAAAGGCAAAGCCGGATTAATAATTAGTTTACTCTTTGATTATAAATTAGCTAAAAAAATAGATGAGTATGGATGGACTGCCGAAATAAAAACATTTTTAGAACAACTTACAATTCAGATTATGGAAGAAAGCATTTTTCCGGGTCTACAATCAAAAGTTTTCGGAAGTTTTTCATCATCGCCACTTACCATTGCCAAGCTCACCGGTAATACCGAAGGTGGAATTACAGGTTGGGCATTTACAAATTCATTTATGCCTGCCGAAAATAGAATGTTATCCATTGCTAAGTCGGTTGATACTCCATTAAATTCCATTTTTCAGGCTGGTCAATGGACATATAGCCCTGCTGGATTACCAATTTCAATTCTTACTGGCAAACTTGCTGCTGATAAAGCCCTGAAAAACAAGAATATGTAGTTTGATTAATTTGAATTTTTATAATTTGTGACCTAACTTTAATTTACATTTTAATAATCCATAATTTTTTCTCACTTTTGTTCAATACTAATATCCAATTTAATAAAAAAAATAATGAAGAAATTTCTTATCCCTTCAATTGCGATTTATATAGCACTGGTTTTTATTGCAATGACTCCCGATAAAAACAATACGCAAAAACCCGGTTCTGATAAAGTAAAAGTAAAAATTAGTTGCATAGCATTCTATAATACCGAAAACTTTTTTGACACCATACATCAAAAAGATGTGAATGACATAGAATACACTCCAAATGGTCCAATGAAGTGGAATACTCAGAAATATAATGCAAAACTTGAAAATATGTCGCATGCCATTTCGCAAATAGGTTTGGATTATTCGCCCTCCGGAGTGGCTATGATTGGCTTGTCGGAAATTGAAAATCGAGGGGTATTAAACGATTTAGTAAAACAACCGGCTTTGGCTAAGCGTTCATTGCAAATAGTTCATTACGAAGGAATTGATAGACGTGGTGTGGATGTCGCATTGCTTTATAATCCGCGTTTATTTACTGTAACAAACAGCAAATCATATCGTTTGGTTATTCCTAGCGATACAGCTTTTCGCACACGCGATCAATTGATGGTAAGCGGATATTTGCAAGGCGAAAAGGTTCATGTAATTGTGAATCATTGGCCTTCGCGAAGTAGCGGCGAATTATTTTCGCGTCCAAAACGCAATGCTGCTGCAGCTTTAACACGTTCAATTGCCGATTCGTTATTTAGAGTCGATCCAAAGGCTAAAATCATTATAATGGGTGATTTGAATGATGACCCAACTAACGAAAGTTGTGAAAAAATTCTGGGTGCAAAAAAAGAAATTAATGAGGTAAAAGATGGTGAGCTGTTTAATACTTTGTGGAAAACTTTCGATAAGGGTGTAGGTTCATTAGCTTACAATGACCAATGGAATTTGTTTGACCAAATAATAATTTCGTCTGAATTAGCTCATGCCGACCGCAGTAAACTCAAATTTTGGAAAGCAGAAATTTTTAATCGTAGTTTTTTGACACAACAAGAAGGAAAATACAAAGCTACACCACTTCGAACACATGCTGCCGGAGTTTGGATGAATGGCTATAGCGACCATTATCCAACTCTGATTTATGTAATAAAAGAACTAAAATAATTTCAGTTTAAGTATCGTTTAATAAGCAACTTAAAAGTTATGACAGAAGTTATTAATACTTCTGTCATGTTTGTTTTTAAGTAATGAATCAATCTAAAATAAAAATGTTACTTTTGTATTCAAATATATAAACTCATTTCACTCAAAAATGGAATATACAACATTACAAGGAAAACTGATAATGCCCGAATACGGCAGGAATATACAACAAATGGTAAGTTTTGCACTAACCATTGAAGACAGGGAAGAACGAACCCGATGTGTAAAAACTATTATCAATATTATGGGTAATTTATTTCCATACCTACGCGATGTGAATGATTTTAAACACAAACTGTGGGATCACGTAGCTATTATGTCTGATTTTAAACTCGATATAGATTTTCCCTATGAAATTTTATTGAAAGAAAATTTATACACTCGTCCTGAATCAATACCGTATAAAAACTCCAGAATAAGATACCAGCACTATGGTAGAACATTGGAAGAGATGATAGAAAAAGTAGCAGAATATCAGGACGGAGAAGAAAAAAATGAACTCATTAGACTGATAGCCAACCAAATGAAAAAATGTTTTTTGACTTGGAATAAGGAAGTGGTCGACGATCGTAAAATTTTTGATGATTTACGTCAACTTTCAAAAGGTAAACTTGATATTTCGGAAGATTTTTTCAAATTAGTTGAGTCGAAAGATGTATTGTATAATAAAAAGAACAAACAAAGAAAGAAAAAATAATAATAATTGCCATTTATTTGATAAAAATCAATATTTACGGCTACCAAAAGCTACTTTATGTCGTCATTTAAAATTGAAGGTGGTTTAAGACTTTCTGGTTCTATCATACCTCAGGGAGCTAAAAATGAGGCTCTACAAGTAATATGTGCAGTATTGCTCACATCAGAACTTATAACAATTAGCAATATCCCCGACATATTGGATGTGAATAACCTCATCAGTTTAATGAGTGATATGGGTGTTGAAGTAAACCGCTTAGCACCCGATACCTACTCTTTTAAAGCTCACAATGTAAATTTAGATTACTTACAAACCGATGATTTTTATACAAAAAGTGCTTCTTTACGTGGTTCTGTAATGATTGTTGGTCCATTGGTTGCTCGATTTGGAAAAGCAATTATACCAAAACCAGGAGGAGATAAAATTGGTAGACGACGCTTAGACACACATTTCATTGGCATTCATAAATTAGGAGCCGAATTTAGATACGATCCGGATCAGAAACGTTATGAAATTGAAGCCAAAAAACTTACAGGATGTTATATGTTACTCGACGAGGCATCTGTGACCGGCACTGCCAATATACTTATGGCTGCTGTCTTAGCCGAAGGAATTACTACTATTTACAATGCTGCTTGCGAACCATACCTCCAACAACTTTGTAGAATGCTCAATTTAATGGGTGCTCAAATTACAGGTGTGGGATCAAATTTACTGAAAATTGAAGGAGTAAAAATACTAAATGGTTGTAATCATCGTATTTTACCCGATATGATTGAAGTTGGGAGTTTTATAGGAATGGCAGCAATGACAGCCTCTGAAATTACAATTAAAAATGTGGCTTATCATGAATTAGGTATTATACCTGATAGTTTCCGCCGATTAGGAATACAACTTGAACAAATTGGTGACGATATCTTTATTCCACATCAAAATAGTTATTCTATTGAATCTTTTATTGATGGTTCAATAATGACAATATCCGATGCACCCTGGCCGGGACTTACCCCTGATTTACTTAGCGTATTTCTTGTTGTTGCCGCTAAAGCCAATGGAAGTGTACTGATACATCAAAAAATGTTTGAAAGTCGTTTGTTTTTCGTTGATAAACTAATTGACATGGGTGCACAAATCATACTTTGTGATCCACATCGTGCCACCGTTATTGGACAAGGCAATCAACTTCATTTAAGGGCTTCCACTATGAGCTCGCCCGATATCAGAGCAGGTATAGCGTTACTAATTGCTGCACTTTCTGCCGAAGGAACCAGCATTATTCATAATATTGATCAAATAGACCGTGGATATCAAAATATTGATATCAGATTAAATGCTTTAGGAGCCAAAGTACAACGGATTTAATTTATATTAACTATATGATTATCAATCAATAAAGGCTTCGTTTAAGAAGCCTTTATTGATTGATAATTTTTTATTTTAGTATTAATTTTTCTTTTTCAAAATTATTTTATCCGAACTTTTCGTAACAATTTCCTTGAAATAATATTTTAGTTTTAAATAATCATCCGGACTGTAAATTGGTAGCTTAAAATAATAGCTTA
This sequence comes from uncultured Paludibacter sp., assembly GCA_964511245.1. Taxonomy (GTDB): domain Bacteria; phylum Bacteroidota; class Bacteroidia; order Bacteroidales; family Paludibacteraceae; genus Paludibacter. Next base: position 4,361 of record CAZEEB010000011.1, on the reverse strand, counting down.
ATTTGACTTTGATTTTATTTTCTTCAACCGAAGTATAATACTCAAATTCAAATCTTTCATTTTTAATCTTTTCATTTTCAGGAAGATACTTAATATTGTAATTGCTTGGAATATTTATTTCAGAATAAAAGGCTTGATTATAACTGTAAATTAAATCAATCGGCAATATTCTTGAAGGAGATTTCAACGGATTGAACTTTAAATTTTCTTTTAAAAACGGACTAATATAAATGCTATCATTTTGTTTATCTGTTTTTTCAATCGTGTTAAAATGAATCACATAAGGCTGTTGACTGGCAACTGGATTTTGTACATTAATAGAAGTAATATTTACTTCATATCCTTTGTTTTTTAAATTTTTAAGTATTAGTTCTTTGTCATCACCAAAATTTGTACGCCAATCAATTGCAAAATAACCATTGTTTGAGTATTCCACTACCGAATTAATATCTTTTTCGCTAACTGTAAGTACTAGTTTTGATTGTCTTGAACTTGGTTTAAGTGATTGCAAACCAATCCAATCAACTTTATCTTTTTGGATTAACAAGCCCCTGTCGTTTAAACAATTGATTGGAATTAAATCATTTGCAATCAATGAATTAGATGCATCACTTACTTGAGTAAGACTGTCAATAGCGGCATAAATACCTATATAATTAAAAGCATCGATATTCGGAAATTCTGGTTTAATCTTTCCATGCTCACGTGTACTTAAAAGCATTGGTGTTGAACTAATTCCACAAGCTTTTAATAAACCGATTGTAAATAAATTAATTTCGCCTAAATTACCCGATTTATCTTTTAAAAAGCTCATAATGCTTTTAGTGGAATATAGTTTATCCATGCCATTCCAGCTATAATTTTTCTTTACAAAATTCATAACTGAATCATAGCTTTGTTGTTTTGGCATGCTTTTAAGAGAAGGAATATTCAGTAATTTTGATGCTATCTTTTCTGATTTTTGTAAAAAAACACCAAAATTTTCGGCATTTACAAGTTCATTTGTAATGTCTTGCCACGAAGTTAGTACCGTTTTCGAAGTACCGTTTTGCTCTAAAATCTTAGAAAGTTGAAAATTGATTCGAACCAGATAATCTTCGGGCGAGCTAATATATTCTGTTTCTTCAAATGCAGGTAAATCTCTCATAACATACTCATATACAACATCATTGTATTTTGTATTTCCGTATTTTCGATCGCTTGTATTGTCAACAAATGAAGTTTGAGAATCAAATTTTGTAACAGCTTGTAAATTCCATGCGTATTGGTAATAAGGTATCATTCGGGTAATGTATTTGCTGTAAAATACTGGTATTTTCCATTGAAAAGTCCAATTTCTGAAATTTTGTTTAAACTCAGAACTTAATATATAATGATATTCGATAATGGAACCGGATTTAACGTTTGGAATGCTGAATTTTCTGATTGACCAATTTTTATCTATTACCGAATCTGTTGCACTCGAAATATCAAGTTTTAAAGTTTTAACCTTGTAGTTTTCAACAGTATAACTATAGGCTTCAACTTCTTTTATATGTTCGGTTACATCGCCTTCATGATAGTATGGAATCTCAAACTGACCCCAGGAAACACCCTTATTATTCAAAATTTTTATTCTAGTTTTTCGTTCAAAAATAATTTCGAAATAGTCGTTATTTCGTTCAAACGACGAAACACCTGTATCGAATAATACTGCTGCATTAGCATATTGATTATTTATTAAACTAACTGGGTTAAAATCATTAATGCTAATTTTTCCAAACTGATTTTCAGGATTTTGTGAATGGCAGAAAAACGAAAATGAAAGTAAAAGTGATAATAAATACAAGTTAGTTTTCATTGATTATTTTTTTTATGTTTGTGCAAAGTTAACTAAATAATTTAGCACAAAAATAATCTTTCTGAATATTTATTTAAAAATACTTTAAAATTCCACATTTAAAACGAACTAATTTTCATCAATTAAGTTACAATCCAATTAAAATGAAAGGGAAATACCAAATTATTTAGAAAATTAGTATAAACATAGGAATTTGACATTAAAAAAATATTACTTTTGTATAATTGAAAAAAAGATATTTTCAATGTTCCTTACTATAGATGAAACAAATTATTCCAGCAATTTCGAAAGAAATACTTAAAAGTGAGCTTACGGAGGATAAATTTCTTCGTCCTACGAATAAAGCGCATAATGATATTTATGTAATTACTGCTCATAATTCGCCTAATCTAATGCGTGAAATTGGTAGGTTGCGTGAGCTTTCATTTCGGTCGGGTGGAGGTGGAACTGGCGAAGAAATTGACCTCGATGAATTCGATTTTATGGAAAAGCCTTATTACCAGTTGATTGTGTGGGACCCAACTGCTGAAGAAATTGTTGGTGGATACAGGTACTTGCCGGGATTTGATGTTGACTATGATATGGATGGACAACCAAAATTTGTAATGTCGCATTTATTTAAATTTTCAGATAAATTTATAAAGGAGTATATACCTTATACCATTGAGCTTGGTAGAGCATTTGTGCAACCAGATTATCAAACATCAAAAATGGGCATGAAAAGCCTGTTTGCCTTGGATAATTTGTGGGATGGACTTGGTGCATTAACACATACGGTTAAGAATGCTCGTTATTTTATTGGAAAGGTAACTATATATGAGCATTACCCAGTGTTGGCTCGTGAATTAATTTACGAATATTTGGTTCGACATTTTCCTGACCCTGACGCTTTAGTATTTCCCAAATCTAAATATATAAACAATCAAGAATCAGTTCGATTGGCAAATACTTTATTTATTGAAAATGATTTATCCTCTGATTATAAAATACTTCAGAAATCGGTAAGAACAGAAGGCGAAACTATACCACCTCTTATTAATGCATATATTGGCTTAACAAATACGATGCGTTATTTTGGTTCTATTTTTGACCCTGATTTTGGTTCAGTTTATGAAGCCGGAATAATGATTACAATGGCCGACTTGCTTGAAACTAAGCGTAAACGCTATATTGAACCTTACAGAGAGTATCTGAAAAAGGTTTTGGAAGAAAGAAGGATAGCAAAAAAACTTGCCAAAGCTATTAAGATTGAGAAAAAAGCAGCAAAAAAAACGAAAAAAATAGAGCGAAAAAATCTTTTGAACTGATAGTTTTCTGTAATTAAAAAACAGCCGTTTGTGTCCAAATGGCTGTTTTTTTTTAATTCTTCTAAATTGAAATTGTTTATCCCCTGATTTTATCAAGTAAACTGTTTAAATTTTGAATTTCTTCATCAGTTAAATTTTTTAACAAAGCATCTACTTGATTTTCACACTCAGATATTTCAGCTAAAAGTGATATTCCTTTTTCAGTTATTGTTATATCCTTCTGTCTGCGATCTATTTCGTTTTCGGTTCTGTTTATCAATCCTTTTTCATAAAGTTTATCAACTAACCTGCTTACATCAGAGCTTCTGTCGAGCATTCGTTCTTTTAAGAAACCAATTGAAGAAGGACTTTCATTTCTAAAGCCACGCAAAACCTTCAAAATATTATATTGTGGTTCTGTCAAACCATGTAGCTTTAAAGTATGCAAAAACGCATAGCTCAATTGTTTGACCGTAAAAGTAAGATTAATTACTCCTTTGTGACGTTCATTCCGAAATCGGCCTTTAATTTCATCTTCAATACGCATTTAAACTAAGTTTTATAGTTTCAGGAATTCAGGATTGCGTAAAAGTCCAGTTATCCAAACTAAAATTAATACAACAGTTGGCATAGCTATGCTCATACCGCCTGTCATGTGAATAATAATAGCACCACCAAGATAAGAACTTAAAAGAATTGTACCAAATTTATTTGTTCTAGGAACTAAAAATAACAGGGCAGAAACGATTTCACCAATGGCAATTATAATTCGCCAATCGGCCAGTTTCATTTGCGCCATCTGTTCAGGATGCATAAATTTACCTGATGCACTGAATAAAAACAATGCGGTTAAAAGCCCTGAAATAACCCAGGCAATGATTTTGTTTGTTTTACTAATTTCTGTACTCATAATTTTCTTTTTTTTGAAATGATTAATAAATATATTTGTTTAAACTATATATGTTACAACATGTAATTTTTGAAATTGTTCAAAAGTAAGTATTTTTTTTACAAAAAAATTAAAACAGCCGATTGCAGATTTGCAACCGGCTGTTTTAATTATTAACTATTAACTATAAACTAATTAATATTCGTCCCAGCTTTTAATCTTTATATCTTCCACTGTCATACTGCAGAAGGCAGTGATAAAGGCCGAAGCCAATCGGGCATTGGTCAGCAACGGAATGTTGAAATCAATAGCACCACGACGAATGGCATAATCATTACGCAATTCA
>CAZEEB010000010.1:0-20983 GCA_964511245.1 uncultured Paludibacter sp. | reverse complement strand
GATTTATCGCACTAGTAAATTGTAATTTTTTTTTGTTTATTTAATAATTACCATAGTTGCTCCGAAACCATATTCTCTAAAAGATGCATCCTGAAAGTTGTAATTTTTATACTTTAATTTCAGTTGTTTTTCAATTTCATTTCGAAGTATACCTTCACCTTTTCCGTGTATAAATACAATTTTCTGTCCTTTCGAATTTTTGTGTTCGGCAATTACATTATGGAACTTATCTAACTGATATTGAAGTATATCGCCATTACTTAGCCCTACAGTAGAATCAAGCAATTCGTTAATATGAAGGTCAATTTCCAGCATTTCAGGCGTTTTGTTGTTTTTAATAATTCGTGGACGGGGGTTAAATTCTTTTGTTAACATTGCTTGCTCAATTTCCTTGGACGAAATTTCTGATAGTTTTTGTTTTTCAACTTCTTTTCCTTTTTCAGCAGTTAAATCCAGAATAAATGCTGGATGGTCAAAATAATCACTTGAGGTAAAGCTGTGAAGCTTATAAAATTTAACGACATTGATATTTAATTTTAAATCTATAGCCGCTTGTACTGTGTAATTTTTGTCTTTTTTAAAAGGAATGATTTGTGCATGTAATCGTTCCCATTCATTTAAATCTTCTTTTGATATGTCGGCCAATAATTCCTGAGTGTTAGGTTCAATAACAGCATTGGCTATGCTTCTAAAGTTATTATTTTCGCCAATAATCAGATTGTAAAATAAAAAATAGTTGCTATCGTTAACCAGATAACACTCGTACGAAGTAGTTTGTAATTGCTTAATATCAGTGGGAAAGAATGCCAGTAATACTTTTAAATTTTCACCATAGGGAGTTTCGATAATCTGTTCAGGAATCTCATTTTGTGGATTGCTTGTTTGAATAGAAGCTTGGATTTCATTGCTTATCTCAACTTTATTTGTTTTAAAATCTTTTAGTGGAAAATTGGTTTTTTCATTAACAACACCTACCATCACGCACTCACGCTCCAATACCGGTATTTCAAAACCATTTGCGTCTTCAACAAAAATTAGTTTATTAGTCTCGTCTACACGCACAACCACACCGCCACCTACCGCATTAAGGAAACGTACAGTATCACCTTTTTTTATCATAATATTACCTTTTTAAAGCTTCAATGCCAGTGTCATTGAAGTCAGATTTTGAACTAAGTTATGACAAAGATAACAGTTTTAAATCATTCTTCAACTTTTGGGCAGAATCGGTATCCTATGCCTGATTCGGTTAGTATAAATTTAGGATTGTTCGGGTTTGCTTCAATTTTTTTTCGTAATTGCCCCACAAAAACGCGTAAATATTGTGATTGTTGGGTATAACCAGGTCCCCATATTTGTTTTAAAATATACTGATGAGTAAGTACTTTAGCATCGTTTTTTGCAAGTAATGTAAGCAATGAATACTCAGTGGCAGTAAGTTTTAATGGCTCATTATCTAAAATGACGGTACGTGAAGTTAAATCTATTGAAAGGTTTTCAAATTCTAACTTCTGAATGCTAACATTCTGATTTTGACGTAATACAGTGCGAATTCGCGCCAGAAGTTCACCGGTTCTAAATGGTTTGGTTAGATAATCATTGGCACCATTATCAAGTGCTTTGATAATATCTTCTTCCGAACTTCGTACCGAAAGTATAATTATTGCACCTAAATACCATTCTCTTAGCTTTTTAAGTACATTTTGTCCATCTTCATCGGGTAATCCCAAATCGAGCAAAATTAAATCAGGTGGATGCACTACCGACATCATTATGCCTTCTTTGGCCGTAGCTGCCATCATGCAATTATAATCATTACTACTAAGTGTAATCTCAAGTAATTTGCGAATTTGAACTTCGTCGTCGATAATTAAAATATTCGTTTTGGCGTTCATAATTTAAGCTAAATTGAAAAATAAATTACTTGGGCGAATATATTTTTTCAGAATCATTTGGTTTGGAATTCAATTTAGGTGTGTATACTTCTGACAGTGTTTCGTGCTCCATATTATTTTTTATGGCAATGTCAGTAAAGTCCATAATATCATTTAGTTCCAGTAATTCCGAAGGTATTGTTAGTGTGAAAATGGCTCCGTGGGGCACATTGTTTTTAACTGTAACATGACCATTATGAGCTTCTACAAATCCTTTTACAATGGATAAACCTAAACCGGTACCACCGGTAGTTTTAGCTGTGGAACGGTAGAATTTACTGAATAATTTTTTAAGTTCTTCATCCGTAAATCCCGGTCCATTATCTGAAATTGAAATAATCAAGTTTCCTTTGATAAAATTTGCCGAGATATTGATTATTGAATCAGCAGGCGTGTATAAAGTTTCATTATGAATTATGTTAAATAGCGCTTGTTCAATTAATCCAAAATCAAGTTTAAAAACCGGAAAATCTTCTTGTATATTTATTTGAACGGTATGTGAAGAAAGTTCCTCCTTTAGTCTGTGCAATGGGCTGTTAACCAATTCATTGATGTCGCACCAATCCGGATTTATTTTTAGCATTCCGGATTCTAGTCGTTGCATATTTAGTAAATTATCGATTAATCGGTTTAATCGAAAAGCAGCAATGGATATTTCATCAATTAATTTCCCTTTGTCAATTTCCGATACTTTCGATTCCTTTTGCAACAGATTATCGGATGCGCCTACAATGGTGGCAATGGGAGTGCGCAATTCATGAGAAATAGAATCGAAAAGAGTTTTGTAAAGTTTTAAGGTATTACTGCGTTCTTCTTTTTGCATCTCTACTTTTTCTAATTCTCTTACTTTTGAAGTTAACACTCCATTAATCAATGCTATAACAAAATACATGAGCAACATTAACACATCTTCCGAATTATCAACATGAAAGGTAAAATGTGGAGGAATAAAGAAGAAATCCCAAATTAATGCACTCAAAGCTGCTGCATAAAGCACCGGATAAAGAGTAAAAAACATGGAGAGTATAGAAACTGTAGCCATTAACAGCAGTGCAACACTGCGGTATCCAATATAATCTATTGTAAGATAACAGATTATAGTTACAAGTATAACAGATAGGTTGCTAATTACAACTTGTTTGAAAATGCTTTGTTTGAAAAAAAATAATTTCATATTTAGTTGTTGTTTATTTATTTCAAATTTATTTATAATGATTCACTTGCAATGCTTTTCTAAGCGAAATAGGAATAATAATTGTTGTCAGTCCCAGTTTATATAAGCGGCGTTGGATAGAGAAAATTGTAAAGTTATGAAGTAACCTTGATGCTCTATAGGTACCACTAAACACTAATTGACCACCAATAAAGGTCGTATTGTGATATGTTTCTGTAATTTTAGGCACAATTTTAAGCACCTCCTCAGCCACATCAGTGCCAATTGCATAATGATATTCTGCATTATAACCCAGTTGCTTAACCAGATATACATATTTACTCAAATCTTGCTGAATATTTTCAGTTATTGTTTCAACTACATCGCCTTGATGAAAACTATCTGCATCAACAATTCCTACCTGAATAAAGACAAAGTTTTTATACACATCTTTAAACTTACTCAAAATTTTAAATAGCGAATATAAACCAACTCCGGTATAGCCATTTACCAGAATTACGGCTGTCATATCACTGTAGTCTAGTTCACCAACTTTTGATTTTCGGGTCAGATTTTTATTCAATTCAGCAATGGTTTCAGGCATTTTGGCATTCATAATTTTTTGAATTCTGCCTACTTCTTTACCAATATGTTTGTAATGACTTTTGATATATACCGATAAACTCACTAAAGCACCAGTAATAAGGATGGTAATCCAACCACCTTCATCAAATTTTATAATAATTACAGTAAATAGAATAAAGGTTGTAAGCAAAAACCCGGTGCCATTAATTAATAATTTTCCAAGCCAATTTTTATCAGTTTTTCGTACCTGAAACCAGTGTTTCACCATACCAAACTGAGATAATGAAAAGGTGATAAACACATTGATACTATAAAGTACCACCAAAAAGCCTACTGAAGCTTTCGATGTCCAGATAACAATGTAAGCCGCAACTCCCATAATTAAAATTCCATTTTGAGAAACCAATCGATCGCTTAACATTGAAAAGCTTCGAGGTAACCATGAGTCGTGAGCCATATTAGCCATTACGCGTGGTCCGTCCAAAAATCCTGTTTGAGCGGCAACAAAAAGTAAAGCTGCTTCCGAAATAAGCGTTACATATAAAAATGTTTGTCCGAAAACAGGATTCCAATTAGCTATAGCCGAATTAATTAAAACAGCATTCATCGTTTTTCCGGGTTGAATATGTACACCGAATAGAAAATAAGAGATAATTAATCCAAGAACAGCTGCCGAAAGCGATATGGCTAATAAACGCATAGTTTTGATAGCTGTTTTTACCCGTGGTTCCCGCAAATTTGGAATACCGTTACTCACAGCTTCAATACCGGTATATGTACCAGCACCCATACTGTATGCCTTCATTATCAAAAATATAGTTCCATAGATACCAAGTGAATGCACTGTATTTCCAAACTCATTACCTGTTTGAACTGCTACGGTTTGTAATTGAGTAGCATGGGTTGTAAATGAATATACAATCAGGAAAATGTGTGAAATAATAAAAATAATGAAAATAGGAGTGAGGGCAGTTACAGATTCTTTTACGCCTCTTAAATTTAAAATTGTCAGAATTATTAACATCGACAATGCAAATGCCACTTTATAATCTTGATAAGCAAGAGGTAGAAAACTAAAAATTGCATCTGCTCCACTCGAAACAGAAATTGAAATAGTTAATATATAATCAATTAACAGAGCTGAACCCGAAACCATACCTACATTTGGTGATATTAATCGAGTTGCCACCAAGTAACCACCACCTCCATGTGGAAAAAGTTTAATAATTTGGGAATAACTGGTGCTAATTATAAAAATAGTAACCATAGTAATTAAACCTACTATGATAGACAGATTTACGTGTACACCAAGGGTTTTGTATATTTCTTCAGGGCCATAACACGATGAAGAAAGTGCATCTGAACCCAACCCAACCCATGCTAAGAACACAATTAGCGAAATTTGTCGGAACGTGCTGCTATCTTTCAAATCGCGTGGATTGCCAATAACAGTCTTTTTTACTTTTGAAATAACATTAGTCATACTTTTTTATCTTAAAAAATTGAACATAAAAATACCGCTGCAAAGTTCGTATAAATATTGTAAATCTGATGTAAATATTTGGCAAGTAGGTATAAAGATTTTATAAAGATTTTGAACTAAAGCTTTTCGAATCTAAATTTATTGATAAATAGCTAAAAATATAGTATTTTTGTAAGTTGATAGACAATAGAAAGTTGATATTTAAGTTTTACATAACGGACTCTCAATAAATATTAAATCCTGAGTGTTCAAAATACTACTCCATTTTTTGAAAAATATTTTTAAACATAGTGTACGAGTTTTTTTTGTGATTGTACTTTTAAGTGCTTGTTCTACTAAAAAAAATACCTGGTTATCACGTAATTACCAAGCGTTGAATACCCGATTCAATGTTTATTTCAATGGAATGAACAGTTATAACGATGGTATTAAAAACATTCAGAAATCGAATAAAGAAGATTATTCCGTCGTTATTCCAATGTATCCAATTAGTCATCATTCCAACACGAATTCAGCTGTTTCGAATATGGATTTAACGATTGAGAAATGCAGGAAAGCCATAAAATTGCATTCAATCAAGGTTAAACCCCAAAAAGATTACAAAAAAGCTAATCTGCCCGAATATAAATTATGGTTAACGCAACAAGAATTCAATCCGGCACTCAATGAAGCATGGCTATTATTGGCAAAAGCGGAATTTCATAAAGGAGATTTTTTAGGATCAGTAGGTACTTTTTCATACATAATTCGTCATTATGCCACTGATAAGAGTATAGAAGTAACATGTCAATTATGGATTGCCCGTGCTTATGGCGAAATGGGATGGATATATGAAGCCGAACAAGTGTTGACTAAAATTAATCAGAATAATTTAAAAGGTTCAAACATAGCACTTTTTGCATCCGTAAATGCCGATTTGTTGCTAAAAAAACATTTGTACAAAGAGGCAATTCCTTTTCTGGAGCTTGCGCTTTTAAAAGAGAAGGATGTTGTTCAAAAACAGCGATTTGAATATATTTTGGCACAGTTATATCATATTACTAATGATGATAAATCGGCTTATGCAACTTTTAGTAAATTGCTAAAATTAAATCCACCTTACGAGATGGATTTTAACGCAAGAATTAGTCGGGCCCAACTTAATCAAGGTAATGTATCCAGTATTCGAAAGGAGCTTCAATCGATGCTCAAATTGCCCAGTAATAAAGAATATCTCGACCAATTGTATTTTGCGCTTGGAAATACTTTTTTGATTCACAATGATACTCTAAAAGCCATTGATAATTACAAATTGTCGGTTGAAAAAAGTACACGAAAGGGAATTGATAAGGCAGTTACATTAATTACCCTTGGCGATATTTATTATATAAAACGAAATTATGCAAAAGCTCAGCCTTGCTATGATGAAGCTTCGAAAATAATTACAAATGAACACGATGATTATTCGAGGGTTACACGTAGGGCTGAAATGTTGAGCGAATTAGTAACTCAAAGCGATATTGTAAATTTACAAGATAGTTTACAGCGATTGTCGGCTTTACCCGAAAGTAAACGATTGGAAATTGTAAAAAAAATAATTGAAAAATTAATGGCAGACGAAAAAGCAGCAGCCGAAAAAATTCAAAAAGAAAAACAAGCTGCCATTCAAAATCAAGATGATAATTTTGGCGGATTGCCTCCGATTGGTGGCGGAAATCCTGCAGTTCCAGGCGAATGGTATTTCTATAATGCAGATGTAATGCGCAATGGGGAAGTTGAATTTGTGAAAAAATGGGGAAATAGAAAACTTGAAGATAATTGGCGAAGAACTAGCAAATCAACGACTCTATTTACCGAACAAAGCACTGTTCAGAAAGCTGCAAAGGATTCAACCGATACAATTTCAACGGTTAAAGTGTTGATGGACAATAAAAAACCGGAATTTTATTTGCGTCAAATTCCTGTTAGCCCTCTTCAAATGGCAAAATCAACTGCAACATTAGGGAATGCATTGTATAGCATGGGTCAAATTTACAAAGATAAAATTGTGGATATACCAATGGCTATTGCAACATTTAATTCATTTTGTGTCCGTTTTGCAACTGATGAACGGGTTGCAGATGCCTACTTCAATATTTATTTGATGTATACTAAACAAGACAATCAGAAAGAAGCTAATGTATATCGTCTAAAGTTAATTAATGAATTTCCAAACTCAAAATATCAAAAAATACTTGCCCAACCCGACTATACAGCCCGATTAGAAAGAATGTATAAGGAACAAGATTCTATTTACAGTTTGACCTATAAAGCTTATAATGAGAGCGATTTTGCAACAGTTTACAGGCAGGTTGCTTATGTAAAACAGCATTTTCCATTATCAACTTTGATGCCTAAGTTTTTGTTTATTAATGCTTTAAGTGTAGGAAAAAAAGAAAAACCGGCCTTGTTTAAAACTGAGCTTGATAGCTTAATTGCCAACTATCCTCAAAGCGATGTAAGTGCAATGGCTAAAGATATATTGGCATTGATAAATCAGGGACAGGAAGCTAAAAATGGTACTTCAAGTGGTTCATTGATTACACGTAGGGATGAAAATGCCAAAGTTGAAATGAACGAAATTTTAGCGCAACAGTTTTCGGCTGATAAACACGGAAAACACAGAATTTTGTTGCTAACTAAGGCAAGCAAAGATGAAATGAATAAATTGCTTTATAATTTGGCATCCTTCAATTTTTCACGATTTATGATAAAAGATTTTGATTTGCAAATTTCAAAGTTGGACTCAATATTAAATGCAATGTCAGTAACTAATTTTGAGTCGTTTGATGAAGCTGTATGGTATGAAAATTCGCTTAAAACAGACGAAACGTTAGAACGATTATTCACAGATTTAAAGATTCAAAAGGTCATTATCTCTGATGATAATTTTTCATTATTTAAAAATGGCTTAGGTTTGAAAGAATACCTAAGTTATTCGTCAAACACTCAATCTAAATTAAATGATCAAAAAATAATTTCAAACCTGACTTCAAAATCAGATAAATCTGAAACTTCAAAACAGCAAAGCTCTAAAAATAAGATTGATGCTAAAGTAAGCAACGACCCAATAAGCTCAAAAAATACTGAAAAACACGAAAACAATAAAATTGAAAACACAACAATACTAAAACCCACTGAGCTAAAACCGGATTTAACTGTAAAGTCACCTCCTAGTATTAGTAAAAAAGACACGATTGTAGCTAAGCCTTCTCAACAAATCATGGAGCAACCGAAGGCAGAGCCAGCGGTTCTATTCAAAGGTTTATTTGAATATAAAGCCAATGAAGCACATTTTGTGGCAATTTACGTGGCTTCAGGTTCATTTGATTTTGCAAAAGTCAAAGCCTCATTGGATACTTATAATGCTCAAAATTATAGCTTAATGAATCTAAAAGTAAGACTTGAAACTCTCGATAAATTACAAGTTATCATTATTGGGAGTTTGGCTAATGCTCAAATTGCCAAGTCATACTTGCTACGAATGGTAAAAGAAAAAACTTTGTTTGAGGGCTTAAAAGCTGCAAATTACCGAAACCTGCTTGGGTCACAAAAAAACTTAAATACATTGATTCAGCAAAATGCATTGAATCAGTATTTTGAATTTATGCAGGAGTATTACTTGAAATAATCGCACTCAATTACATAAGTTAAAAATAAAATATTTTCACAATAACAATTTTTGCAAATTAATTTTCTAATAAGGGTATTAAAAAAAATATGAAAAAAGACCGAATACTTTGGGCTGACGACGAAATGGATTTATTGCGTCCATACATCCTGTTTTTAGAAGAAAAAGGATATGAAGTTGTTACAGCAACGAATGGAAAAGATGCCTTGGAACTATGCCAAAAAGATTCTTTCGATATTATTTTTCTTGATGAAAACATGCCCGGATTAAGCGGATTAGAAACTTTGGCACTGATTAAGGAAATTGACCAGGATGTGCCGATGGTAATGATTACCAAAAGTGAAGAAGAAAATATTATGAATATGGCTATCGGAAATAAAATAGCTGATTATCTTACAAAACCAGTTAATCCGAGTCAAATTTTGCTTACATTGAAGAAAAATATTCATAAAAAGGAAATAGTTACCGAGCATACTGCTTCAACCTATCAATCACAATTTGGACGTATTGGAATGCAAATTAACGATTCGTTGACCTATGAAGATTGGGTAGAAGTTTATAAAAAATTGGTTTTTTGGGAGCTTGAACTTGCCGAAACTGATAATGGTATGGATGAAATGCTTCAGATGCAAAAAACTGATGCAAACAATACCTTTACGAAATTTATCAAGAAAAACTACGAAAACTGGTTTAGTAACCCCGAAAAACGACCTTTGATAAGTCCTGATTTATTTAAAACCAAAGTATTTCCGTTACTTGATAAAGGCGAGAAAGTGTTTTTTGTGTTAGTTGATAATTTTAGATTTGACCAATGGAAAGTTATACGCGAATTACTAAGTGAATTTTACCAATTTACTGATGAGGGAGTGTATTGCGGCATTTTACCAACTGCCACTCAATATGCACGAAATGCAATATTTTCAGGACTAATGCCATTGCAAATTCAACAAATGTTTCCGGATTTATGGGTTGAGGAAGAAGATGAAGAAGGTAAAAATTTGAACGAAAAAGATTTGTTACAAACCATGTTTAGTAGGTATCGTAAAAATTATAAGTTTTCATATCACAAAATAAATGATTCAAATTCATGTGAAAGATTGATAGAACAATTACCACGTTTAGTTGATAATCAGTTGAATGTGTGTGTGTTGAATTTTATTGATATGTTGTCGCATGCTCGTACAGAATCAAAAATGATGCGTGAATTAGCAAACGATGCAGAAGCATATCGTTCGCTGACTTTGTCGTGGTTTAAGCACTCGGCTACCTACGAACTTTTTAAAGCCATAGCTCATCGTGGTTACAAAGTTATTTTTACAACCGATCATGGAACAATTCAGGTTGATAATGCGATTAAAGTAGTTGGCGACCGGAATACAAATGTAAATTTACGCTATAAAGTTGGCAAAAACCTTAGTTATAATAAAAAGGAAGTCTTTGAAATTCTTCAACCTGCAAAAGTTGGCTTACCAAGTCCAAATGTAAGTTCCGCTTATATTTTTGCATATAACGATAGTTTTTTTGCTTATCCGAATAACTACAATCACTATGTAAGTTATTATAAAAATACATTTCAGCACGGTGGTATCTCATTGGAAGAAATGATAATTCCGCTGGTAGTTATGGAGCCGAAATAAATGGTTGCTCCAAAACACTATGTGGATGTAGAGTTAAAACACGACTTTATAATCATTTTATAACTATCCAAAAAAACAAAATTAGATTTATAAATATATTGTAACACATTAACTATGAATAACATAAACTCTTACTCTCCTTTAGGAGTTGGGGGCAAGTCCTATACCAACGTAAAAGACCTTGGTAATTTAAAGGAAGCAATAAATGAGGCACTTGAAATGAAAAAAAACCGATATGCTTACAAGCAATTTGGGGAAAATAAAACATTGTTGATGGTGTTTTTTAATTCCAGTTTGCGTACCCGATTGAGCACACAAAAAGCGGGTATGAACTTGGGTATGAACACAATGGTACTTGATATCAATTCAGGAGCCTGGAAACTGGAAACCGAACGGGGGGTAGTAATGGATGGTGACAAACCCGAACATATTCTTGAAGCAATTCCTGTTATGGCAAGTTATTGTGATGTGATTGGAGTAAGAGCATTTGCCGGATTATTGGATAAAACATTTGATTATCAGGAAACAATCATAAATCAGTTTATTGAACATTCGGGCAAACCGGTTTTTAGCATGGAAGCTGCCACAGGTCATCCATTGCAAGCATTTGCCGATTTAATAACTATTGAGGAGTATAAAAAAACGGCTCGTCCAAAGGTAGTATTAACTTGGGCACCACATCCAAAAGCTTTGCCACAAGCCGTTCCTAATTCATTTGCCGATTTTATGAATGAAGCGGAAGTGGATTTCGTAATTACGCATCCTGAAGGTTATGAGCTTGCACCACAATTTGTACGTTCTGCACATGTTGAATACAATCAGATGAAAGCATTTGAAGGTGCAGATTTTATATATGCCAAAAACTGGTCGGCTTTTCAAGATCCAAATTACGGTAAAATATTAAGTACTAATCGCGATTGGACTGTCAGCAATAAACAAATGGAGCTTACAAACAATGCCTATTTTATGCATTGCCTGCCGGTTCGCCGGAATATGATTGTAACTGATGAAGTAATTGAAAGTAATCAGTCGATTGTTATTCCACAAGCTGCAAATCGTGAAATTTCAGCTCAATTGGTCATTAAACGATTATTAGAAAATATATAAATCATGAATTTAGAACAAGTAGCTGCGTCCATACGCAACGTTCCGGATTTTCCGAAACCCGGAATTCTATTTAAAGATATTACAACGGCTATGAAAGATGCCGAGGTTTTGAAATTTATTGCCGACGAGCTTTACGAGTATTACAAAGATAAAGGAATTACCAAAGTTGTTGGGGTAGAAAGCAGAGGTTTTGTACTTGGAAGTATTTTAGCTTATAAACTTGGAGCTGGTTTTGTATTACTTCGAAAACCCGGAAAATTACCATCCGAAACTTATAAAATAGAATATGAATTAGAATACGGAACGGATTCACTCGAAATTCATAAAGATTCTATCGTAGAAAATGATGTTGTTTTGCTTCATGATGATTTGCTGGCAACCGGTGGAAGTGCAAATGCAGCACTTGAATTACTAACTAAATTTGCTCACAGCACTGTTTATGTAAGTTTTTTGATTGAACTTTGTTTTTTAAATGGAAGACCACGCCTTGGCGGAGCAAAAGATATTCATTCGTTAATTCAATTTTAAATTTACATATTACAGAAACACATAAAGAAGAATTTCATTGTAAATTGATATTTATTTCGTATTTCAATATTTTCATAAGCATATAAAAATGGATAAACTTACAATTGTAAAAGTTGGTGGTAAAATTGTAGAAGAACCTACAAACTTGAAACAATTATTAGCTGATTTCTCAAAAATCAAAGGTCAGAAAATTTTAGTACATGGCGGAGGGCGGTCTGCAACTGCCTTGGCTAGCAAACTTGGAATTGATAGTCAATTAGTTAATGGTAGAAGGGTGACTGACATTGAAATGCTAAAAGTGGTTACTATGGTGTATGGCGGATTGGTAAACAAGCAAATTGTAGCTGGTTTGCAGGCTATTGGTGAAAATGCACTTGGGTTAACTGGTGCCGATTTGAATTATATGCGTTCCGAAAAACGACCTGTAAGAGAAGTGGATTATGGTTATGTTGGTGATGTAAAAGAGGTTAATGCCAGTATTTTAGCTGAGCTTATTTCCAAAGGAATCGTTCCGGTTCTGGCACCACTTACCCACGATAAGGAAGGAAATCTGTTGAATACCAATGCTGATACCATTGCCAGTGAAGCTGCTAAAGCATTGGCAGAGTATTTTGAAGTGACTTTAATGTATTGTTTTGAGAAAAAAGGGGTATTGATGGACGAAAATGATGATGAAAGTGTTATTAAAATACTAAACCCACAACTTTTTGAAAAATATCTTTTTGAAAAAATAATCAATGCCGGAATGATTCCTAAATTGGAAAATTCGTTTGAAGCATTAAAATCAGGAGTTAAACGGGTAATAATTACCAGAGCCGATTTAATTCATACCGAAGGAGGCACAACAGTTTTACTTTAAATTTAAATTGCAAATTAAGTTTAAAAAAAGTTCTACTTTTTCAATTTCAAGAATAATCCCTCACAAGCATCTTCTAATAGGTTTATTACAAATTCGAAGCCCTCACTACCACCATAATATGGATCTGGAACATTGTCAGTTTTAATTTTCTGGCAATAGTCAGTCATACGAAAAATCTTTTTAGTATTATCAACTGTTTTTGCTAAATTGGTTAAACCCTTGATGTTTTGGTCATCCATTCCAATAATTATGTCAAATCGTTCAAAATCACTAGTTACGAAAGGTCTTGAGAGATGATTTATTTCATAACCCCGGTTCTGTGCATGAGAGCGCATTCTTATGTCAGCTAATTCACCGGCATGATATGCAATTAGTCCGGCAGAATCAACCTGAAACTCATCAGTTACCTGCTCACGTACTAAAATGTGCTTGAATATGGATTCAGCCATTGGTGATCGACAAATATTGCCTAGGCATACAAAAAGTATATTCATAATTAACAGTTAAGGTACATGAATATTTGATCACATCATTTTTGCTAAATTGAAAGGATTTGCAATACACCAAGCAAATTTTCGTTCACAGGTTTATCGTCTTTTATGGCCTTAGTAAAGGGTACATGCACAATTACATCGTTCACAATACCTATCATAATGCTTCGTTGTTCGTCCATAAGCGCATCAATGGCCGCCACTCCCATTCGGCTTGCCAAAATACGGTCGTAAGCAGTTGGAGAGCCACCACGTTGAATGTGACCTAAGATCGTAACTCGTACATCGTATTCAGGATGTTCGTTTTTCATACGTTCAGCCAAACCATTTGCACCACCTGTTATGTCACTTTCGGCTACAAGTACTATGCTACTATTTTTGGATTTACGAAAACCATTTCGAATCAGTTCTTCGAGTTGGTCAACTTGTGTCTCTCGTTCGGGAATTATAGCGGCTTCGGCACCCGATGCCAATGCGCTGTTCAATGCTAAAAAACCAGCATCGCGCCCCATAACTTCAATAAAAAATAAACGTTCGTGCGATGATGCTGTATCCCGAATCTTATCAACTGCTTCCACTATGGTGTTAAGTGCGGTGTCATAGCCAATGGTTGAATCTGTTCCATATAAGTCATTGTCAATAGTTCCAGGCAGCCCTACTATTGGTACATTGTATTCTTGTGCAAAAATTCGTGCCCCGGTAAACGTACCATCTCCACCAATCACAACCAAAGCATCAATTTCTTCTTTATTCATATTATCGAAAGCCTCTTTTCTGCCTTCTGGTGTCCGAAATTCGGCACATCGTGCACTTTTTAAAATAGTACCACCTTGTTGAATAATGTTACTTACATTCTGAGTTTGAAATTCTTTAATTTCACCTGTTATTAAGCCTTTATAGCCTCTATAAATAGCTTTTACACGTATTCCATTGAATATTGCAGCTCTTGTAACCGAGCGAATTGCCGCATTCATACCAGGAGCATCGCCTCCCGAAGTAAGTAATCCGATACATTTAATTTCGTATTTCATTTTTTCTAAACGCTTATTATGATAATTAACTAAACCAATTGAATGTAAATTCAAATTTTGATTAAAGCAAGTTCCTTTAGCTTATTTTCAACTGCTTCCATCACCCAACGCGGAGTCGAAGTGGCTCCACATATTCCAATTTTTTTTGTCAAATCAAGTTTTAAATCTATAACTTCTTCAGGTTCAGCTACAAAATAGGTATTTTGGTTTTTTTCCTTACAATGATCAAACAAAACTTTGGCATTTGAACTTTTTTTACCTCCAACAAATATAACAATGTCATTTTGTTGTGCAAAGGTAGTAATATTTGGCATTCTGTTTGCCACTTGTCTGCAAATTGTGTCGGTATATTCAAAATTTACAGTTTTATCAGTTTTTTTGGAAATTGTTGAAATTAAATGGTTGTAACCCTCAAGTGATTTGGTGGTTTGCGAAAATAATCGAATGGGTTTTTTCAGGTTTACTTTGTGCAAGTCCTCTTCATTCTCAATAACAATGGCAGTTTCGCTTGTTTGACCTACTAAACCATTTACCTCGGCATGACCAATATGGCCATAAATAACAATTTGAGTATCTTCGCTTGGAGCACTATCGTAAGCCTTTTTAACACGCGATTGTAGTTTTAAAACCACTGGGCACGAAGCATCAATCAGAGTAATATTATTTTTTTTTGCAATTTCATAGGTGCTTGGTGGTTCACCATGAGCCCGTAATAATACTTTTACGTTCGATAGTTCAGCGAATTCGGTATGATCAATGGTTTTCAAACCCATATTAGCCAATCGTTCCACTTCCTGACCATTATGAACTATATCGCCCAAGCAATATAAAGTTTCGCCTTTTGCAAGTTCTTCTTCTGCCTTCGTTATGGCTTTTACCACTCCAAAGCAAAAGCCGGAGTTTTTATCAATTTCAATATTGGACATACTTTTTATTTATGTTAATGAAAATAAGTGTTGACATTATTGGAATTCAAATCAAATTTATAGATGCCACATTTATTAAAAATTATTCCTTACATAAACGTTTTTTGCTCAAACAAAGTTCGCAGAATTTTTTGTTGTTCTTCGAGCGTGAGGGTTGAATTATCGATTAAAATAGCATCGTCGGCTTTACGCAGCGGACTTTCAGTTCGATTTTGGTCGCGGTTATCACGCTCAATTACATTTGCCAATACGGCTTCAAATGTATCAATTTCTCCTTTTTCTTCCAGTTCTTTTAATCGTCTGATTGCACGGATTTCGGGTGATGCTGTAAGAAATATTTTCAATTCGGCAGTTGGAAACACCACTGTACCAATATCTCGACCATCCATAACTATGCCTTTTTGCTTCCCCATAAGTTGCTGCTGACGTACAAGTTCACGGCGTACAAATCCCAATGTACTTACTTTACTGGCACCATTTGCCACTTGCAGAGTTCTGATTTTGTTTTCAACATTTTTATCGTTTAACCAGGTTTCTGATTTGCCTTCAGCATTAACTTTAAATTCAATTTTGATATTTACAATTTGGCTTTCTATGCTCGGAATTTCCATCGTTGATTCGCTAATCCATCCATTCTGTATGCAAAATAGTGATACTGCACGATACATTGCACCCGAATCAACATAAATATATCCAACTTCTCGCGCCAGTTCTTTTGCCATAGTGCTTTTTCCGCACGATGAAAATCCATCAATTGCAACTATAATTTTTTTCATGATATTTGCCCCTAAACACCTAAAGGGGAGATGTTTATAAGTTATTTTTTATTGGTTTTGTTGATAGTATGTTGGATTTATTTGAAAATTGTTAATTTCATTCACTTTTAGGGGAATGAGGCCACAGGTTAAAGCCTAAATTCATTCAACGATGTAGTGATAGAGAATTGATAAGAAGAATTACCGGTTTGAAACTGAGTAGTGCCAAACCCTACATGAAATTTATACAATTTTATACCTCCACCAAATGAAAATCCCGACATACTTTTAAATCCTGTCATAGTCATTTCCTGTTGCCGGCGGTCATTGTATGCAGCCGCAAGATAGAAATTCTTAGATGGAACAAATTCAACAGCTATTACCATGTGTCTGAATGCCATATCCACAAATTCAATGGGTTTTACTGTTGTTTTAGTACTAATCGTTTTTGATGCCAAATTATCGATTGGCTGATTTGTAGTTTGATAATTTAAATCCCACTGTTGCAGGTTTTGAAGTGTTAACGAGAAACGGAGTGGGGCATAAGCTAGTTTTTTGCTTAAGCCTAATTGAATATTAAACGGAAGTGATTCTATGTGTTGCCCACCTTCGTCGGAATAGTATCCTTTCAACTGTGTACCCATATTCCGAAAAACCAATCCTGCCGAAAAAAAACGAGCTGAATCATTATAGCTAATTCCAGCATCAACGGCAATTCCATAACTATTATATTGCTCATATACCGAATTTATAATTTTAAAAGTACCACCAATAGTTATCTGACTTGTAATGGGGCGGGCATACATTAAATTTAATGCCATGTCTTTTGCCGTAAACGTTTGACCAGTTAATACATTAAGCTCTGTTGCTTCTTTAAATAATCCATAATCAATATATTGAATACCGGCAGCAAAATAATTGTTTTTAGCAAAGGTTTTTCCATAAATGGCTGAACCAAATTTAATGTCAGCAAGGTAAATTGCCATATTAAGTCCAAGCGTATTATTTGTTTCGGATGTTAAAAGTGCTGGGTTGCAAAACGAAAAATTAACGTCGTTATCACGTAATGACACATTGTAACTTCCTAAAGCAGATAAACGGGAAGATACCGGTAAGTCGAGAAATTGATATACTCCGGTTCCAGCTTGTGAAAATACTGATATACAATAGATTATTGTAAAATAAAGGATGGAAAGTTTCTTTGTCATTACAGGATTTCTAGAAATTCAAAACAATTAGCGTATAGAATTTTTTTTATTCTTAAAAAAACAGTCAAAGATACATTATTTTTGTCGACAGAAGGAACTATAATTTAAAATTCTACTAGCTTAAACGGAAAAAAGCAAGAATTAATATCTTATGATGTAAATTTTTCATAAGCTAAGATAAAATTTCTTTTCCGAAAAGAGTTTTTAGATAATATAAAATGCACATTCATGAAAATTAGTAGTACTTTTGCTTTTCATTTAATAGTATTTTTACACCTAATTTGGATTGCAAATATAATAAATTGAACAATTATTAAATCCTATTAACAATTTCATTAATTAAAAAATGAAAACTGAAATATACGAGGAAAAAGCTGTGTTGGTGGGCATAATTACCCAAGCCCAAAAGGAAGAAAGAGCTAGAGAATATCTTGACGAACTTGCTTTTTTGGCCGAAACGGCAGGCGCTTCTCCCGAAAAACTTTTTTTTCAACGCCTCGATTATCCAAATCCTAAAACCTATGTTGGTCCGGGTAAATTGATTGAAATTAAGAACTTTGTTGACGAAAATGAGATTGGGTTGGTGATTTTTGACGATGAATTATCACCCAAGCAACTTCGAAATATTGAAGCTGAATTGAAAGTGTTAATTCTTGATAGAACTACTTTAATTCTTGATATTTTTGCAAAACGAGCACAAACCGCCAATGCTAAAACGCAAGTGGAACTTGCTCAATTACAGTATATGTTACCCCGACTAACCCGTTTATGGACACACCTCGAACGCCAACAAGGCGGTATTGGTATGCGTGGTCCCGGTGAAACACAAATTGAAACAGACCGACGGATTATTCTTACTAAAATATCATTGCTCAAACAAAATCTGAAAGATATTGATCAGCAAATGACAACACAACGTAGAAATAGGGGTAAAATGGTGCGCGTGGCTTTGGTAGGTTACACCAACGTTGGTAAATCAACTTTGATGAATTTGATTAGCAAATCAGATATTTTTGCTGAAAATAAACTATTTGCAACATTAGACACAACTGTTAGAAAGGTAACAATCGAGAATTTAGCTTTTTTGCTTTCAGATACGGTTGGATTTATCCGTAAATTGCCACATCATTTGCTTCAATCTTTTAAATCCACTCTCGACGAAGTGCGTGAGGCCGATTTATTGCTACATATTGTTGATGTTTCACATCCTAACTTTGAAGAACAATTGGAAGTAGTGAACCAAACACTCAAAGAAATTGATCCAAGTGAAAAACCTATGTTGTTGATATTTAATAAAATAGATGCATTTTCATACATACCAAAAGATGAAGATGACTTAGCTCCCATAAAACGAGAAAACATTAGTTTGGAAGAACTTAAAAGAACTTGGATGAGTAAAATGCACGATAATTGTATTTTTATCTCAGCACGTGAAAAACAAAACATCGATAATTTAAAGGAATTGATGTACGAAAAGATAAAATCCATACATGTGGAACGCTACCCGTATAACGATTTCCTGTTTCAGAAATATGTTGAATTAGAAGATTGATTTTCAATGATTTAATTGTTTTAATATGTCAGAATACCGTCAACTTACCGAAAAAGAAATAGCTACACTTACTGTTTACGGTTGCTCAGCCGAAAATTGGAAAAATGTAGTTGTTTCTGAAAACTTTTCGCCAAATTATATTTCCAATGTTCACTTTTCTGGAAATATAAAACTTGGAACTTATACAAAAGTTTTCGAAAATGAAGGAGGATTAAAAAAACACTCAGGTATTTTTAATACCATTTTGCACAACTGTACTGTGGCAGATGATGTTTATATAGATAAGGTAAATAACTACATTGCGAATTATCAAATTGGCAAAAATGTCTATATTGAAAATGTTGACAAAATAGTGGTAAATGGCTCAAGTTCCTTTGGTAATGGGGTAAAGGTGGCAACTATGATTGAGAGTGGAGGGCGCGAAGTTTCTATCTTCGATAATATGAGTTCTCAGTTCGCATTTATGGATGTTTTTTATCGTCAAAGCACATTATTGACCGAAAAACTACAAACTATAATTGATAATTATGTTGAATTGAAGTTTTCAGAAATTGGAACAATTGATGACAATGCCGAAATTATAAATTGTGGATTAATAAAAAATGTTCGAATTGGAAATTCCGCAAAGTTACATCAGGTATCTGTACTCGAAAATGGGTCGATTATAAGCAAAAAACAAGCTCCGGTAATCGTTGGTGCCGGAGTTCAATGCAATGATTTTATAATTCAATCGGGAAGTTCGGTTGTTGAAGCAGCAATGCTTACCCGATGCTTTGTAGGTCAAGGTTGCTTGATAGGAAAACAATTTTCGGCCATCGATTCTTTATTTTTTGCAAACTGTCAAGGACTTCATGGTGAGGCGGTTTCTATTTTTGCTGGACCATATACCGTTTCGCATCATAAATCTACTTTGATGCTCACGGCTTTGTTTTCGTTTATGAATGCTGGCAGTGGAACAAATTTCAGTAACCACATGTACAAACTTGGACCAATACATCAGGGAATTACTGAGCGAGGGGTAAAAACTTCCAGTGATTCGTATATTATGTGGCCTGCAAAAATAGGCGCATTTTCAGTTGTTTTAGGACGTCATAAAGGAAATCCTGATATCTCCGATTTACCTTTTTCATATTTGATGGAAAATGATGCAGAAAGTAATTTGCTACCAGGGATAAATTTACACAGTGCCGGAACAATAAGGGATGTGATGAAATGGCCAAAACGAGATTTACGGAACGATGAAATTAAATTAGATTCAATAAATTTTGATTTTCTGTCACCTTATACCATTTCAAAAGCAATAAATGGCATAGCTCTTTTGAAAAATTTACTGCAAACAATGGACGAAGCTGCAACCTATGTATGGTTTCAAAATTGTAAAATTAAACGCAGTTCTATCAAAAAAGCTATCGAATTATATGAAATGGCTGTAAATAAATTCATTGGTTATGAAGTGATTAACAGGTTGAAAGGGCAATCTATTCATACAGTTACAGACATTTCTAAACTTTTATCTTCCAACTCTAAAATTGGAACTGGAAATTGGGTTGATTTAGCAGGTCTTTTTGCGCCAAAATCAGAAATAACAAAGTTAATGAGTCAGATTTCTGATAAAATCATTTCACTTGAAAATATCCAATTCGAATTAAGCCTGATACATGAAAAATATCCACTTTTTTCGTATAATTTTGCCTTAGATTTGTTAGAAAAACGTCTATCTAAAACTGTTTCAGAATTTGAAGTGCATGATTTGATTCAAGTTATAGAAAATTGGAAATATGCTGAATTGACATTTGCTGATTTAGTATTGCGCGATGCGAAGAAAGAATTCAATACTGTTTCTAAAACGGGATTTGGACTGGATGGAGATGATGAAGTAAAAAACTTAGATTTTGAAGCAGTTCGAGCTACATTTGAAAGCAATGCTTTTGTAATTGAAATTCAAAATGAGCTTAAACAAAAATCAGAATTAGCTTTAAAGTTGACAAATGAACTTAATGCTTTAAAATAAAAATATATTTAATTTATACATTTAATAATCTCAAAAGAAAACCTGCCATTGTGGGAGCTTAAATGAGATAATCT
>CAZEEB010000009.1:0-21563 GCA_964511245.1 uncultured Paludibacter sp. | reverse complement strand
CGAGCTAGCTTCAGGTGACTGGAGTTCAGACGTGTGCTCTTCCGATCTCACTCTGCATATTGCCATGAAAGCATCAAATACAGCTTCTCATATTATCGGCATGGATGGCCCTGGAGGTTTGAGCGCCAGAGTTTGTATAGGTGCAACTGCTTTTGTTGATGGTACAACAACGTATCAACCTTACACCAATTTTACAAGAGATAATAAATGGCATTTGATTGAAATTCCGATGACTGAGTTTTTTAACAAAGGACTTCGTTATCCAAGCGCAGTACCTGCTAATGCAAATGTAATTTATTTCTTGAGTGGTGGTGTTTCTGGAACTACCATAAATATGGACGCCATTTTTGTGTACAAAAAAAGCGCAACTGCAGTAAATTCAATAAAATCTGATTTAGATTTAATTCAAACACGCAATACATTAAGCGTAGTTGATGCTACTCAACCTATTGAATTATACACTATTACCGGTACCAGAGTTAGAGTTAGTAAAGAAGCTATAATGGATATTCAAGATATTCAAAAAGGTATTTACATTGTACGTTCCGGTAATCTTAATAAAAAGATTGAGATTAAATAAGTCAATCCGTTAATTTGGTCAAAATACAATCTCGCCGGAATATTTAAAATCCGGTGAGATTAAATTTCGAATTTTTAACTGCAAAATAATAGTATGAAAAAGTTAGTTCCATTAGTGATTTTTGTTTGTATATGCTTGTTAATCAATGCACAATCATCATATTCATTGGTTTATTCGGATGAATTTGACGGCACTACACTTGATTTAAATAAATGGTCAATTCAAGTTGGCTATGCAGCAAATCAGGAAAAAGAGTATTACACTGATGGAACAAACAATATTAGAGTCGAAAACGGGAACTTAATTATTTCAGCCAAAAAGGAGAATTATGTAGTTGACAGAAATTATTCTTCAGGCAGAATTTATTCTAAAAGTAAAGGTTATATTAAATACGGAAAAGTAGAAGCAAGCATAAGTGTGCCTTCAGGCATGGGTACCTGGCCGGCATTCTGGATGATGCCTCAATCAAATGTATATGGTACCTGGCCTAAAAGTGGTGAAATTGATATAATGGAGCACATTGGATCAAGTCCACGAATGACTTCACATGCGGTACATACTGCTTTAAAAAATGGAAGTATCGGAAATAACTGGTTCACAAAAGTTTATAAGGACAGTATGGAAAACAAATTTCATATTTACTCTATAGAATGGGATCCGGATCAGATTTTGTTTTTTATAGACAATGTTCAGACAGGAACACTTTATCGCAATTTTACAGATACTTCTACCGGTTGGCCTTTTGATCAATATTTCTATGTAATTCTTAATTTGGCAATTGGAGGAACTATGGGAGGTACTGTTGATGATACTATTTTTAATAATCCGGTAGAAATGAAAGTGGATTATGTACGACTTTATCAACTCAATACTGCTGTGAACGAATTAAATGAGTCTCAGGTTAAAGTTTATCCAACAAAATTTAAGGATAAAATTAATGTAACCACCCAAGTTTCAACTACTGTAAGATTGTATAATTGCCTTGGAGAACAATTAATCGAAAAGAAAATTACAGGGAATGAAGTTCTTAATACCAATCAACTAGCTAATGGAATCTATTATTTAAAAACTGAAAATTCGATTTTTAAACTATTGAAATAAACTGAAATTGTTTCGGCCAGAATTGTTAATTCAAATCGAATCAAAACAGAATATTAATACAATCAAAAAAATAAATCATGAAAAAAATTACTAAACTAATCCTTTTATTTGTTACTATAGTAGCATGGGGAAACTTGAACGCAACGAACACTGAATGTGCGGGAACTTTAACTACAGCCGCACAAGGAACTTTTACTCTGGGCTATAATTATACTTTTGCTACTTCAGGAACAAATGTTACTATAACTTTTGAATTGCTTGATACTCAGGCAGGACTTGTGCCTCAACTTGTAACTCCTGCAAATGCTTTTACGACCATGACCTTGGTTAGCGGACAGAAATATACTTATACTTTAACAAACCAAACTGTTGGGGCAACAATTACCTACGCTTGTTATTTTGCTTATTCAGGAGGTTCATCCAGAACCACAGATTTAACCTACACGGTTGGGAATGCATGTGGTACATCAACTGATGTTACGAAGCCTGTAATGGGAACTGCCGTAGTGGTAGGAACGCCTACCGTTAGTTCTGCTAATTTGACATTAACGGCAACAGATGATGTTACTTCACCTGTTATTAATTATATTGCCAACGATGCAACAAATGGCATAACCAACAAAGCACTTACTACTAACGCATCTGGCAATGTTACAATTAGCGGTTTAGCTGCTTCTACAAGTTACAATTTAACAATCACAGCAAAAGATGCTGCGGGAAATATTTCGGTTAATTCAGCCTCTGTAAGCTTTACAACAGCTTCACACCCTGTAGCTCCCACACCACCAACACGCGATGCTTCAACTGTTTTAGGAATTTACACTGATAGCTATACTTGTGTGGCAAACACCTTCCAAATGTGGGCTGCTTCATCTTCGACTGATATAGTTAGCAGCGGAAATAACTCCAAGTTAATTAGCAGTACAAATTGCTTTGGTACTCAGGTTGCCTTAACTCAAGATGTAAGTTCAATGAAATATTTACATGTTGATATTTATCCAACCACTGTAACAACAATGCAGATAGGTATTGTTGCACCTGCTGGCAATGAATACCACCCTGCTAATACATTGATAGCTAATCAGTGGAACAGCTTTGATATTTCATTAGCGGATTTTAAAACAGGCAAACCAAGCCTTGACTTAACCAAACTTTTCCAAGTCGGTTTTTGGGGAATGAACGGTACCTTCTATTTGGATAATGTCTATTTTTGGACGGATGTAGCACCTTCACTCGTTGTTTCGACTACAGCATTAACCATTGCAGAACCAATTAATAGTACAAATACCTTTGGCATTACTACTTCAAGTACATGGACTGTTGCAAGCGACCAAACTTGGTTGACACTTAGCAGTGCAAGTGGTACAGGGAATACAACTATTACATTAACAGCAACGGCGAACGATACATACATTGCAAGAACAGCAAATGTTACAATTTCAGGAAGCGGTGCAACTAAAACGATTGTTGTTACACAATCTCCGATACTGCCCACAGCACCATCTGCTCCAACAGTTCCTGCAGTAAAAGTAAAATCAATATATAGCGAAACTTATACTCCTGCTGTTACTGTTGC
Source organism: uncultured Paludibacter sp. (assembly GCA_964511245.1). GTDB lineage: Bacteria > Bacteroidota > Bacteroidia > Bacteroidales > Paludibacteraceae > Paludibacter. The sequence goes on along the minus strand of CAZEEB010000009.1, from coordinate 18,306 downwards.
TGCATTTGACAATTGGTGGAATATGAATTTTTCAGATGTCACATTTTCCACCGGCAACAATGGTAAAAAAGTTGTAACCACCGCAGCAGGAAATTGTGGAAGTCCAACTTTTGCAGCTACTCCTTTGGATATAACTGCTATGACTTATGTGCATGTAGATGTTTTTCCTCTTTCAACAATTGATGTTGGACTTCAATTTGTTACAGTTGCTCATGGAACATCGACCGGTTGGGTTTCGTTGGGAACTCTTACTATAAATCAATGGAATAGTGTTAATATCCCTTTATCTTCATTTGTAATGTCAGCAAAAACGGATTTAAAACAAGTTGGATTTGTAACTACGGCTAGTTATGGTACTTTCTACATGGATAATCTGTATTTTTTCGATGACACTAACACGGGAATTTCTAAAGTTTCAGATATTGCGGTAAATTGTTTTCCAAATCCGGTTATGGATAAACTTACAATATCAGCACAATCAGTAATTAGCGAAGTTACAGTTCGTAATTTATTGGGTCAGTCAGTTAAATCTTCAGTTATTAACGGCACATCAAAAACAATTGATTTAAGTGATGTTGTTGCCGGGAATTACTTTGTGTCTGTAAAATTGGCTAATGGTCAGGTTTCAACACAAAAACTTATTAAACTTTAAAATCATACAGTTCGTTCACAGCTTTATCACTGTGAACGAACTTATTAAATTTCATTTTTATAAAAAACAAATTATTAATTAAAAAAACAAACAGTTATGAAAAAAATTACGCGTTTTCAACTTGTTTTGGCAACAATGATTGCTTTAGCAACAGTAGCCGTATCGGCTCAACCATCAACATCGGCTACCACGCCGCCTGCTCTTAGTTCGGGAAATGTTATCTCGATTTTTAGTGATGCATTTACTAATGTGACCGGAACTGATTTTTTCCCTAATTGGGGTCAAAGCACTTTATACTCAGCTTCTACCATTGGAACATCGGATCATATTATTAAGTATTCAAACATGAATTATCAGGGTATCCAAATCGGGAGTGCACAAGTTTGTACCAGCATGAAATACCTTCACCTTGATGTGTGGACAAATGACGCAAATGCTGCAACTTTTCCTATTGGAATTATTTGGACCGGTGGTGAAAAAACAGTTACTAAAACTATTGCAACAAATGGTTCATGGACATCGCTTGACATTCCATTATCAGAATTTACAGGTGCTGTTTTATCATCCGTAATACAATTTAAATTCCAATCGAATGAATGGTTTTCGTTGGGAGTTGCCGGTAGTACATCAAAATATACCACTGTATATTTAGATAATATCTATTTCTGGTCTGATGCGAGTGCTGATACCCAAGCTCCAACTGGATTTACTGCCACAGCGGTAAAAGGTTTAGGCTCTGATATTATGTTGAAATTAAATGCTACGGATAATTCTGGAGCGTTAAATTATACCATAACTTATGGCACTACCACATTAACTACTACCGGAGTTTCCGGAGTTGAAAAAGATTATACAGTTACGGGTTTATCTGGTTCGACCGCCTATTCATTTAGTGTAACATGCAAAGATGCTGCTGGAAATGTTGCTGCGAATAGTCCAATTGTTGTTCCTATTACAACAGGATCTTCTTTACCTGCTTCACCAACTCCTACCGTAGCTGTTGCTAATGTAAAATCGGTTTATAGCGATGCTTATACAGCGTCTGTTACAAACTTTGTATACCTTACTCAACAGTGGTGGAACTCTACTTGGTCGGCAGTAACCTTGGCTGATGCAGGAAATGCCTTAAAGTTAATTGCCACAACAGCTGGTGGAGGTGGAGGTGGAATCCAATTCGATCCCCTGACTATTACCGGAATGACAAATTTGCATTTTGACGTTTATCCGGCTACCGATGCTGCAAGTGCCACTATTAAATATTGTGTAACTCCAACCGGTACATGGTATGTGTTACCTACTCCTACAAATCACAGTACTCTTACTGCAAATGTATGGAACAGCTTTGATATTCCTGTTAGTTCATTAGCATCCGGTGCTTCGACCCTGCCTACTCAGGTAGGTTTTGGAACTTTCTCAGGACCAGGCACTTTCTATATTGATAATGTAGTTTTCTATAAAGGTACTTGGACTTTTGCTAATGGCATCAATGATGTGTTGGCTGCTCCGGCTATTCAATGTTATATGAAATCAAATAACCTAATTGTTTCATGTGAATCACAAATGAGCGAAGTAACTGTTCGTAATTTGTTGGGTCAAAATATTAAAACTGAGGTTGCGAACACAAATTCTAAAACAATCGATTTATCAGGTTTAGTATCCGGCAACTATATCGTGGTAGCAAAAATGACAAATGGTCAGGTTTCAACTCAGAAATTTGTAAAATAATAATTTCCTTCAAGTCCGCAAAGTACTGCTTTGCGGACTAATTTTCTAAATCAGTTTCTTCCATTTCTCACTTTTGAGATTCACTCACTTCATCCTTCAATCTAATGATAAAACAGGTATTGGTTTCTTGTATGCTTTTATTTTCCCTTTCACTTTTTACTCAAAACTATAAACTAATGTGGGAAGATAATTTTGATAATTCAGTATTGAATGAAACTCAACATTGGAATGTGGAAGTGAATGGAGATGGTGGCGGAAATAACGAAATGCAGTATTATCGTCGTGAAAATATAACCATCGAGCAGGATCCAAGCGGTGTAAATTGTCTGGTTATCAATGCCAAAAGTGAAAATTTCGGAGGAAAAGTTGTTACTTCAGCAAGACTGAATACACTTAAAAATGTTTCGTTTAAATATGGCAAAGTGGAAGCACGCATTAAACTGCCTCACACCGCCAATGGCTTGTGGCCTGCATTTTGGATGTTAGGCAACGATATTAGTTCTGTAGGTTGGCCACGTTGTGGTGAAATAGATATACTTGAAATGGGAGCAGCGGCAGGCATTTCGCAGAGCAAACAAGATAAGCTTATGGATGGTGCTTGTCATTGGGGCGAAAACTGGACTTACAATTCGTATGATACCACAGCTCCTTATGGCGTACAGGATGATTTTCATCTTTATACGCTGATTTGGGATTCGCTGGCTGTGAAAATGTACCTCGATTTAGATAAATTTCCAACCAATCAGCCATATTATCAATTTAGTATTATCGGCACAAATTTGATTGGAGATAAATCCTATTATTTTCACAAACCATTTGGTATTATTCTCAATCTTGCTGTAGGAGGCAATTTCACAGGAATCACCGGAAATTCAAATTTATCCAAAATAACAGCATTACCAACTGATGGTACACCCGCTAAAATGTGGGTCGATTATGTTCGTATATATCAACAAGGTGTAAAAGGCGAAATTTTTAATGGTCCATCAACTACCGTTGATACCCAGTCGCCAACTGCATTTACGGCTACCAAGGGTGCTGTAACTCCCAATAGCGTGGAGCTATTGCTCAATGCTACTGATAACTCGGGCAGTGTGATTTATTATATCAGCTATGGTACTTCTATACTTTCCGTAAAAGGAATTTCGGGTGTTCAGACATCGTACATTGTAAACGGACTGAATTCTTCCACAACTTACAATTTCTCAATAGTAGCCAAAGATGCCAGTGGCAATGCTGCAACCAATAATCCGCTGAGCATTTCTGCCACCACCGGAATTTCGTTTAACGGAGTTGCAACGATTGACTACGAAACTGTAGGTCAGGATTGGACCTGGGTTTTGTTTGGAAATGGCGACAATGCAAGTTCACTTTATTCAGTTGTACCAAATCCAAACCCTTCAGGGATAAATTTATCGTCAAATTGTGCTAAATACACTATCAATGTCGGTGCAATGTCATGGGCAGGACTTTATTCTGACAATATCGGTTCACAGACTTTTACAGCTGACAATTGTAAGGTAAAAGTTATGGTATATAAGAATTATATCAGCAATTTCGATTTTAAATTTGAAAATGGATCAACTAATTTCGAAATGTTGGTTCCAAATACCCTTATAAATCAATGGGAAGAATTGACATTTGATTTGACAGGCCACATAGGTCAAACCATTACACGCTTAACCATAATACCTGACAATAGCACAACTAGAACATCGCAACGGGTTTGTTATTGGGATAATATTTCATTTAATTCCAACAAAGTAAATGCGATTGATAATGTGTATAGAGACCTGCGTATTTTCCCAAATCCAATTATTGAAAAATTGCATATACATGCTAGTCAAGAAATTAGGCAAGTTTCGGTATTAAATCTGGTGGGTCAGACATTAAAAATAGTACAAGAAAATACCAACGAATCAATAGTGGATATGAGTAAATTGAGCCCTGGAAATTATATAATTAACGTGAAATTTGCAGATGGCAGTTTTAGTATACAAAAAGTTGTTAAGAAATAAATTCTAAAGTATTATGCGAGTTAAAAAAATCACAGCCAATTACAGTTTAGTTCTTTTGTTTTTTGTTTTTGCTTTTGGACTTTATCAAGCCAAACAACAAAACAAAAAACCCTTTGACCAGTATAATCAAACTGAGATACAAAAATCACAAAAAACTGAGCTGAAAACGCCAAATTATAGCAATATTAAAGTAACAAGACTTACTACAAATTCATCTACCGGATTTTAATATTACACAAAAAAATGAAAAATGCTATTGTTTTAATTTTTACTTTATTCAGCCTGTTTTTAGGAGCTCAAGAATATAAACTTGTGTGGGAAGATAATTTCGATAAGGCAACTTTAGATACAACTGTATGGAATTTATCCGAAAGTGGTGAAGGTGGCGGAAACCGAGAATTACAGTATTATCTCCCAGCCAATATCTCAATAGGAAAAGAACCTGTAAGTGGCGAAAATTGCCTGATTATAACAGCCCGGAAACAAAAATATAATAATAAGACTGCTACCTCGGGGCGTTTATCTAGCGATGGCAGATTAACCTTTAAATATGGTAAAATTGTTGGTAGAATAAAAATGCCGACTACTGCAAATGGTTTATGGCCAGCTTTTTGGATGCTTGGTGCAGATCACAATCAATCAAGTTGGCCAAAATGTGGCGAAATTGATATTGTTGAAATGGGTAAGAAAACCGGTATAGATAAAGGCGTACAAGATCGCTATTTTAACGGTGCATGTCATTGGGGCGAAAGCTGGAATGGAGGTAAATATCCAAACAAAGGTATTTCTACCACAAATGAATACAGTTTACAGGATGGTTTTCATACCTATACGCTAGTATGGACTCCCGACTCGATAAAAATGTATCTGGATGCAGATAAATTTCCCAAAGCCAAACCCTATTACCAATTGCCAATTACGGGCAAAAATCTGCTGAACCAAACTTCACGTTATTTTCGTAAGCCGTTTTATATAATTCTTAATCTTGCGGTTGGAGGCACTTTCTCCGAAATATACGATATAAATCAGTTGACAGCACTAAATAATGGCGAAGCTAAAATGTATGTTGATTACATCAAATTATATCAGAAAACCAAAGGAGATAAGTCGTTTTATAAGAAGAATCGCTAGTTAATTATCAATTTCAACTTTCACCGATTACTAATAATAAAGAAAAAATACGTACATGGCAAAATTCAAAACAGCACCGGAAGATGTAGTTCCTTTTGGGCAAAAAATCGCATTTGGATCCGGACATTTAGCCAATCAGTTGTTTCCGGCAGCGTTGGGGGTTTTTATGGTGGTTTTGGTCATGTCGTTGCACATGAATCCTATTCTGGCAGGTTTACTGGGTGCAATTCCACGCTTTATGGATGCTCTGCTTGACCCGATTATGGGCTTTATATCCGACAATACAAAATCAAAATGGGGGCGCCGTAAACCCTACATTTTAGTTGGTGCTTTGATTGCCGGACTTGCCTTTATGGTTATGTGGCAATTACACCCTGAAAACTCTGAGTTGTTCAATTTCTTTTATTTCTTAGTTGTTTCGTTATTCTTTTATATCGGCTACACGGTTTTTGCAGCACCACTCATTGGATTGGGTTACGAAATGACTCCCGATTACAATGAACGCACTCGCTTAATGGCCGTTTCGCAATTTATGGGACAAATAGCGTGGATGATTGCTCCCTGGTTTTGGGTAATTATCTATGATCAATCTATCTATCATACTGCTCCCGAAGGAGCCCGAAATTTGTCGGTATGGGTTGGCGGTTTATGTATGGTGTTGGGAATTATGCCTGCACTTTTCAACAAAGAAAAGCTGGATTTAGACAAAAGTAAAATGGCAGATTTGTCGATGAAAGATTTAGCTGTTAATTCAAAAGAATTTTTCAGAGGAATAAAACTTACCCTAAAAAACAAACCATTCGTAAAGCTTTGTGCAACTACATTTTTGATATTCAACGGCTTTCAAACCATAGCTCAATTTGCATTTTTCATCATCGTGTATTATCTTTTCAAGGGCGATACAAATGCTGCCGGTACCTGGCCAGCTTGGTTTGGTACTGTAAGTTCTATTGCCACAGCTTTTCTGGTAATTCCTATCGTAACCGCCATTTCCGTTAAAGTGGGTAAAAAGAATGCATTTATTATAGCCACTTTCCTTTCCATGATTGGTTATGCATTGAAATGGTGGGGATTCAATCCGGCACATCCTTGGCTAATGTTTATGCCAATTCCTTTCCTTTCCTTTGGTATTGGTGGCTTATTTACCCTTATGATGTCGATGACTGCCGATGTGTGCGATTTGGATGAACTGAATAATGGCGAACGACGCGAAGGTATGTTTGGTGCCGTTTACTGGTGGATGGTAAAACTCGGAACAGCAGCCGCTATGTTATTGAGCGGAGTAGTTTTACACTATATTGGTTTTAATCAGGAAGTTAAGGTTCAAACGCTTGAAACGATAACAAACCTCCGAATTGCTGATATTCTGATACCCATTTTTAGTGGCATACTTGCCATTATCGTAATTTGGAAATATGATATTACCGAGGCAAGAGCGTACGAAATAAAGGAGAAATTGGCTTTGGGTCGTCAAAACAATAAGGTTCAAGATCAAACAAAAGGCTGAAACCGTTGACTGAAAAAATCCGGTTAAAAGAATAGGCCAGCACTTTTATTAAAGTACTATGAAAAATAGACTCTTGTTAGTTTCATTATTTGGGGATGTTAATACCGACCACAATTATCGGGTTGACAATATCTATAAAGCTTTTAATGAGTTTGACAGGTTTATAGTTACAGCAGACTTCAACCATGCAACTAAACAATATAAAACCGAAAATGAATATGATTACGTTCATTTCATTCATGTTCCTGCTTATCAGAACAATCTTTCAATCAGAAGAATTTATAGCCATATTGTATTTGCCGTCAAGTTATACAAGTATTTATGTGGTTTGAGTGTTCTTCCTCAATTGATTTATTGTGCAATGCCGGCTTCACTTACAGCGTATTACTGTGGCAGGTTTTGCAAAAGAAGAAAAATCAAATTTGTAATTGATGTTATCGATTTATGGCCGGATTCATTATTTCCAATTTCTCAGAAATTCAAGCTTCTAAAACCACTTATTTTTCCTTGGACATATATTACGAATAAAGCCTATTCAATGGCTGATTATATTTCGGCAGAGTCAAAAAAATATGCAGAAGTTGCTTTGATAAAAAACAAAAAGGCTAAATGGTCATACACCTATCTTGGTGTAGATTTGGAAGAAATGACTAGATTAGTATTATCTAGTAAAGTACCTGATAGAGCTGAAGATGATGAAATCTGGATATGTTATGGTGGGAGCTTAGGAAATAGTTATGACTTTGATTCTATTCTGGCGGCAATCAAATTCATTGATTCAGAAGGGATTAAATATCGTTTCTTTTTTGTTGCAGAAGGCGAATGCAGAGATGAGATTAGTACGTACATTGAGCAAAACAAGCTAAATGCCGAAATTACAGGCAGAATGCCCTACAACGATTATCTGAAATCTCTTTCGTGTTGTGATATTGCAATTAATTCATTTAAGGCAACATCCAAAGTGGTTTATAGCTATAAGTTTAATGATTACGTGGGCTTGAAATTATTTGTACTAAACAACCTGCAAGGTGAAACTGCCGATATGGTTAACGAATATTCAATTGGGCGTAATTTTAACGATAAAAATTTATCCAAGATTTTATATGAAGTTTGCTTTAATTGGAATACTTACAAATCATGGAAAGAAAATTCAACAATGTTGATTGATGAAAAGTTGAGCAGTGATTTGATATACAGTAAATTAGCTTATAATATCAAATCAGAATTACAAATATAAAAGGGTATTAAGTTGATTTTTAATTTAAAACCTGAATACTTGAATATGTATACACATTTTTGGAAACGGTTCTTTGATTTTATATTCTCATTGAGTGGATTGATTATACTGAGTCCACTTATGTTATTGGTTAGTATTGTTTTAGTCGTGCTAAATAAAGGAGCTGGAGTGTTGTTTTATCAAATGAGGCCGGGTAAAAATGAACGCTTGTTTAAAGTGCTAAAGTTCAAATCAATGACAGAGGAATGTGACAGCGACGGAAATCTATTATCCAATGCTGAGCGGTTGACTAAGTTTGGAAAATTTATTCGTTCAACTTCCATTGATGAGCTACCTCAGCTATTCAATATAGTAAGCGGAAATATGTCATTTATTGGCCCCAGACCCTTGTTGATAAGGTATTTGCCATTTTACAATGAGAGTGAAAGAAAAAGACACACTGTTCGCCCGGGCATAACCGGATTGGCACAGATTAATGGTCGGAATTTGATTGACTGGGAAACCAGATTAAGGTTGGATGTGCAATATGTTGAAAATCTCTCATTTTGGAGTGATATACAAATTGTATTTAAAACAATTCGTAATGTCCTCACATCCAAAGATATTGTGATAGATACAAAACAAGAGTTACAGGATTTAGATATTGAAAGACAAAACAGGAAACAGAAATGATTCAAATTCTCGATTTAAACAGACAGGCATCCCGTGAAATTTATAATGAATTGCTTAAAGGCATTGGTTATAAAAGACCTTACGATACGCTGGATTTCTTTTTAAACTTTTCGAACGGATTTGAAACCCTGATTTGCTTATGTTGCAATGAATCAGATAATGTATTTCTCTTGCCGGGATATTTGAAGACGATACCGGGTTTTGAGGAGTTTATGGACTTTAGTTCACCGTATGGATATTCAGGCCCAATTATTTCGAAAAATGCAGATGATGAATTTATAAAACAATCGTGGATTGAAGTTGAAAGTTTTTTTAAATCTGTAAATACTATAAGTTGTTTTCTCCGAATTGGTTTTCAGTCAGCAATGACAGGATTTCGGGGGAAAATTTACCCGACTTTAAAAAATATACAGGGAAAAATAGTGTCTGAAGATAGTCAATGGCTCGGATTTGAGCATAAAGTCCGGAAAAATGTAAATAAAGCCATAAGAGAAGGTTTAACGTACAAGATAGTGCCGGGAAGCCAAATAAATGAAACTGACGTGCTCGATTTTCACGGTATTTATAAAGAAACGATGGTTAGAAACAATGCTCAAAATCATTTTTTTTACTCAATAGATGCATTTAAGAATTTCGTTAATCACTGTCCTGATTTATGTGTATTTGCATTTATCTATGATCAGAATAAAGCAATATCGGCCGAAATGGCATTGATTTCTGATGATTCAATCTTTTCGTTTTTGGGTGGCACTTTAAGTGAATCGTTTGAAAAACGACCGAATGATTATTTGAAATTTGAACTGATTAACTGGGCAAGAGTGAATGGAATTGAGTTTTTTGTTTTGGGTGGTGGTTATGGTAGTGATGATGGAATTTTCAAATATAAAAAGACTTTTTTCCCGAACGATGTAGTTGATTATTACACAGGTAGATGGATAATTTCTACTCAGAATTATTTTGAAATTCTAAATGAAGTCAAAACCAGATACGAGCTTGAAAACACGATATCAGAAGCGTTTAACATGAAGGATTTTTTTCCTGCTTACAGAAAATACATGAATTAATTTAGAATGGAATCAGCAATCGTTATAGAAAAAATTCAGACAAAAGCCGAGATGAATGTGTGTCTGGATATAAACACAGCTACTTTTGAACCCAAATACCTCGCTTTTTCGAAGTATGGAGCTAGTGGCGTAAAAGAAATGTTGGGACTTGAGGTTCAGAATCCTTTCAGTATTTATAATTTTTTGGTTGCGAAATGCGATGAAGCAATTGTTGGTTTTGCTGAATTGAGAAATGAATTTCCTATTGCCAACCTCAATTGGCTGGCATTAGATCCAATGCAAAAGGGCAAAAATATTGGTAAATATTTTATGCAGCATATTATTGATACTACCAGAAATAATGGTTTCAGCATATTGCAGCTTCATGTTTACAAAAGCAACATGAGAGCACGCAATTGGATGGCAAATTACCCTTATGTGTATACCGAAGAGCGAAATGTTTGCCGCTTGATTCCAAATCAAAAAAGTAGTCAACCCACTTTCACAATCGTAAATTTTCATCAGCTAATATCGGATAAAGAAAAATTCGGGTTTGTCTATATTCGGGTACTTTTTGAAAAAAAAATAATTGATATTGCTTGCGTAAACGATTATCTTTTTATCCCAACTGGCAATGAAAACCTTTTAAATATAGGTCTGGAACTGATTAAAAGTTTAAAATTAAAAGAGTTGTACTTTTTTTGCGAAAAGGACAAACAAATAAAACTAAAATACGAAGTGATTGATGAAATATATTCGTTGGTCATGAATTTGAAATAAAACTAAAAAATTAACAACAAGCTTTTTATATGTATTTAATATCAATTATTACAATAAATTTGAATGACGCAATTGGTTTAGAACATACACTAAAATCAATTGAAAATCAGAACTATGAAAATATTGAATTAATAGTCGTGGATGGTTGTTCTACTGATAATAGTATAGAAGTAATCAGGAATTTCAGAGCGTTAATTTCAAAATCAGTTATTGAAAAGGATAATGGGCTGTATGATGCTATGAATAAGGGCATTAGTCATGCAACAGGAGATTTTGCACTGTTTCTGAATTCCGGTGATGCTTTTAGTGAAGCGGAGTCTTTGCAGATACTGGCATCAAAAATCGATGATAAAAACAAGTTGTATTTTGGAAGGACTAAAAATACCTACAGAAATTCAACCATATACTACCTGCCAGATTTCAGTATTACTGTAGATAACTATAAAAACTGGTTGACTCAGATTAGCCCGAATCATCAGTCAATACTTTTTCCAAAGTCATTTTATAAATCAAATTCGTATGATTTAAAATATAGAATTGCCTCAGATATAGACTTTAAGCTTAAGGCTATCAATCAATTAGAGTCTGTATTTGTAGATGCAATTGTAATTGATTTTGAATTAGGAGGTATTTCAACAGTACCGAAAACATTGGAATTAACAGCTGGAATGATTGCCGAAGGATTGGAAATTAATAAAGTCAACCATAGAAAATTAAAATTAACGACCCTTTTGGGTGCCGTATTTAATCAGTATTTTAAATATTTTGCATTGAAAATACTCGGAGAAAGGAAATACTTTCAATTGCTAAGTAAAATTCTTAAATAAAAAATTGGCTTTTGGAATAAGTATTCTGATGCTTAACAGGATGATTTCCAATGAATTAACATTTCTCAATGCCTCGTTTAGGGGCTTAGGGAGCTTATAATAAACGAATGAAAAACAAAATTTGGCTTTCACTTGCTCACATGGGAGGCAAAGAGCAAAAATTTATTAAGGAAGCATTTGATACAAACTGGGTAGTTCCACTAGGCTCAAATGTTGATGCTTTTGAAAAGGCAATTGAAGATTATATTGTCGGGAACAAAAGAGTTGTAGTACTTAATTCAGGAACTGCAGCTATTCATTTAGGATTACTGCAGTTAGGAGTTGGAAAGGGAGATGAGGTTATATGTCAGACATTTACTTTTACTGCTTCGGCAAACCCTATAGTTTATCTGGGGGCTAGTCCGGTTTTTATTGATAGTGAAACCGACACTTGGAATATGAATCCTGAATTATTAGAGGAAGCAATTCTTGACCGTATAAAAATAACGGGAAAAAAACCTAAAGCAATTGTACCTGTACATTTGTACGGGATGCCGGCAAAAATGAAAGAAATAATGGAGATTGCTCGACGCTATGAGATTCCGGTACTTGAAGATGCTGCTGAAGCATTGGGTTCGGAATATAACGGAAAGAAATGTGGAAGCTTGGGTAATCTTGCTTGTTTTTCATTTAATGGTAACAAAATAATAACAACATCCGGAGGTGGAGCTTTAGTCTGTGATACAGAAGAACAGGCAAAGAAAACCATGTTTTATGCTACCCAGGCACGTGAAGTTGCTCCTCATTATCAACATTTAGAAATAGGATATAATTACAGGTTGAGCAATATTTGTGCTGGTATAGGAAGGGGACAAATGTTAGAACTTCAAAATCATATCGATAACAGAAGGGCTAATAACAATTACTATAGAAGCAAATTAAGCAATGTAAAAGGACTTACATTTCAAACTGAACCGGATGAGCTTTTTAAATCGAATTATTGGTTGACAGCAATTTTGATTGACCCCAAAGAAACAGGTGGTAAAACCCGCGATGATTTATGTCAGGCTTTAGATGAAGAAAATATAGAATCAAGACCATTATGGAAACCCATGCATCTACAACCGGTATTTGTTGAGTGTCCATATTATGGAAATGGTGTTTCAAAAAAGTTATTTTCAAACGGCTTGTGTATTCCATCAAGCTCGATTTTAACTATTGAAGATTTGGATAGAGTTGTGAATACGATTAAAATTTTTTTAGGTAATTAAACTCATTTCAATCGCATTGGAGCGATTACTTTCAAAATGAATCAAAAATATAAATTGCTTTTACCAAATTGCTTATTGAATCAAGATATGTAACTCTAATTGTATATGAACCATAAAAATGAAATTTGGGATACTTTTTATCTAATTGCTTTACAAGGGTTTAATTATTTAGCGCCTCTGATTGTTTTTCCATATTTGATGATAACTCTGGGTGCCGAAAAATTTGGGTATATCGGGTTTTCATTGGCAATTACTCAGTATTTGATGTTAATTGTTAATTTTGGATTTCATTTAAGTGCAACAAAACGGGTGGCTTTGTGCAAAGAAAATTCAACTGAGCTGAACAAGGTATTTTCGGCCACAATGCTTGCCAAACTGGGATTGCTTGCTATCTGTTTTTTGATTCTATTGATATTCACTTTTGCAATACCACGTTTCTCCATATATTCAAAAACTTTGCTGGTATTATTCTCAATGGTTGTAGCTGACACTTTTTCCTTTGTCTGGCTCTTTCAGGGAATAGGAAAGATAAAAACGATATCGATTATTAATATAATTTCAAAACTGCTGATATTGCCACTGACTTTTGTGTTTGTAAAAAAACCGGATGATTACCTGCTTGCTGCGTTCATTCAATCTATGGTTTATTTATTTGGCAGTATAGTAGCCGGTTATCTTATTATCAGAAACAAGTATATAACAAATTGGATTAAAACCTCAAAAGAACAAATCATTTCAGAACTTAAATTAAGTTATCCAATTTTTCTGGCTAGTATAGCCACAAGTATGTATACTGCATTGTTTGTAATTATATTAGGCTATTTTTCAAGTCCGGCAGAAGTTGGTAAATACTCAGCAGCCGATAGGATTATGCGGGCTATCGCCTATTTAATTATTGTTCCGGTTTCTCAATCATTTTATCCGAAAATTAGCGGGATGTCGGTTGAGAACAAAAAAGAAGCAAAAGCAACTGTTGTAAAACTGGCAATTTTTGTTGGGTTGGTAATGGTTCTTGTGTTTTTTTTAATGTTTTTCTTCTCAGGCTATTTAGTAAGGTTTCTGGGTAAAGATTATCAGGGTACAACCGAGTTATTTAAAATTATGGCTTTAATACCATTCTTTATTGCTGTGGGTGGCGTTTTAGGGCAACTTGGATTATTGGCAATAGGAGATGAGGGGGATAAAAAAATATATCAAAGAGTATACTTTATTGCAGGTGCTGTTGCTTTATTGACAGTAGTTTTATTAATCCCTCATTATCATTCAATTGGTGTTGCAATAGCTATGTTATTGACAGAGTTTGTAGTTTTTGCAGGTATGTTCTGGAGATTTAAAAGCTTGCTAAATAACAGAGTAAAAAGCAAATTCTAAACTGATTGATGACTAAATAAGAAAATTGTGATAGATATATTACTCTCAACATATAACAGCGAAAAATATCTGATGCAGCAGATACAATCTTTTTTTAATCAAACCTATTCCGACTGGAGATTGATTATCAGAGATGATGGTTCAACCGACCAAACTGTCGAGATTTTAGAAGAATTAGCAAATAAGTATAAGGATAAAATTATTTTTCACAAAGCAAATAATATAGGAACTATAAAATCTTTTGAATGGTTGCTTACAGCATCCGATGCCGAGTATATAATGTTTAGTGATCATGATGATGTGTGGTTGGAAACCAAAATTGAAGATACATTATTGAAAATGAAAGAGTTGGAAGTATTGAGTTCGGAAAAACCGTTGCTTGTTTTTACTAATTTAAGAGTAGTTAATGAAAACTTAGAACTGGTTAACGATTCATTTTGGAAATACGCCCGACTAAATGTTAATATATTGTCGAATTTCAATTACCTTGGAATTAGTAACTGTGTAAACGCCTGTACTATAATGATTAACAGAAAAGCCAAAAAATTATGTTTACCCTTTTCGGATAAAACTAAAATGCACGATTCGTGGATTGCTTTGAATGTTTGTAAATATGGGGTAATTGATTATATCGATAAACCAACAATTCTTTACAGACAACATTCCGAAAATGTGTTTGGTGCTTCAAAAGAAGAAATTAAAACAACATTAGGCTATCTTATAAGCAAAATTAAGTCATTTAAAAAAGTTGTTGATGGCAATAAAAAGCAATTTGAACTTCTGAATGAATTGGATTATGGCACAATCTATAAATTTATGTTTTATAAATTTAGCTATTTCATTCAAGCCAGAATTCTAACATTTTCACATCGCTAAATGGGGTTAAAATTATAATAGTTTGATTTTTAGGCATTAATTATTGTAGTTGCTTTAGGTTTAAAATAAGGTTGAGATTTTAAAATGACTAAAAGTTTTAGAATTACACATTCAATAAATGAGTTTAATAACAATTGGATTTCTAAGTATTTTGGTTTTGATTTATTTCTTTTTAGGCTCAAAAAGAAGTAAGCTCATTAATCTAATTAGTATTATATTAGGTGCTCTTGTGTTTTATTTATTCTTGTTTAACGTTACATATAATACTGACTGGGATAATTATGAGTCAATTTTTTACGGCACATCCAGTGTAAATGATTTTATGTTTAGTTATTTATCTAATCTGTTTTATTTGAATAAGTTAGATTACTCTAAACTTTATCAACTCCATATATTACTTATGGGATTTGGATTTATATATTTTGCAAGTAGGTTCAATTTTTCAGCAATATTTTGCATTATTTCTATTTACGTAATGTTCCAAATTATACCACTTTCAAATCAGATTAGATATTTTGTAGCTTTTTCGTTTTTTTTAATAGCCGCTTATAATTTTATAATTGCTAAAAATTACATCGTTTTTTCGGTTTTTGCTATTATTTCTTTATTGTCACATTCAGGAATTCTTTCAATGTATTTATTTATATATTTTTTTTATACAATATCTAGTGAAAAATTTCCACAAAGAATGGCAATTTTTAGCGTGTTTGCAGCAATAATTTTATACACTCTGGCACGTGTTAATTTTAATTTTTCCAGTAATTTGGACGAATATCTTAGAAATGATGTTTCTTCTTTATTAGGTGGAGTTTACAATATACTTATTTGGGTTTTTTGGGTTTTATTCATCTATTTCAAACATAACAAACTTAATAAACTCTGTGGAAATATAATTGAAGTAGATTCCAAATATCAATTCTTATATAAACTTTCAATGTATTCCATAATTTTTATTCCTATTGGATTAATAATACAAGTATTTTTACAACGCTATGTTTTCGCATCAATAATCATTTGGCTGTCATATGTTTTTTACTCTCTAAAGTTTGAAGAAAATTTATATTATCAATTGCGATTTATTACAAAGTTTGCATTTCTATTCATTGCGTCATTTCTATATATTTATATTTTACCAGCTTTTGTTTTTGGTACATCGTCAACAATATTAATAGAAGAATTATTTTTATCAAACACTTCTTTGGTTTCTTTACTATATTAAAATTAACTCAATGTCGCAATAAATACGTTCCATATAGAATAAATTTAAAAACAATTTATAAAAAAAACAAAATGAAAAACATTAAAAATTCAATTTTTTCAATCATTTTATGTCTAAGCCTCTGCTTTTCATTAAATGTGAGTGCTCAGTTCGTTACGGTCGGGAGCGGCAGTTACCGAACCACTTTTCCGGGAAATGATGTTGCCGGCAGAAACGCTTATCCATCGGGAACGCCCTATCTGAGCGGAAACGCTGCAGGAAAACCTGTACCAACCAGCGACTGGTGGTCGGCATTGGTAAAAAATGGAACTGCTTCCAATCTTTTTAATTATCCATATACCATGAAAACTACCGCTACCGGATTGGTAGTGAGTTACATACCTACAGGAGTAATTGATGATTTAACGCCGTTTTTAGTGGGGGTTACAGGGCTTTCAACATCCACAACCACAGTTTCAGATTATTCGGACTGGACAGTTACTATGGACTGGAACGACGGAACGCACGATTTTCAGGCAACAGCCGGAGTGGCGATGCCTTTTCTTTATTTTACTAAGAAAACTGCCGATGTGGCTCAGGTTACTGTGAATTCAGGAACAGTGGTTATTTCCAATGAAATGTTGATTTGCTCTAAAGTTAAAAATGGTGCTAGTTTTGCAGTTTATGCTCCAGCCGGAAGTACCTGGACTCAAAACGGAGCGATATACACATCCACCCTGAACGGGAAAAATTACTGGTCGATGGCGTTTATTCCGCTTACTGCCAGCAATGTAACTACAGTGGCTAATGAATATAAAAAATACGCCTACGTTTTTCCGCTAAAAACAACGGCCAGCTATTCTTTCAATGAATCAACTTCGGTTGTGCATACCGATTTTACGGTTCAAACCGACGTGAAAGAAGGAACTGAAACCAATATGCTGATTGGGTTACTACCACATCAGTGGGGACATTTGGCAGCAGGTTCACCCGTGCCCGACAAGTACAGTTATGCTACCGTTCGTGGCGAAATGAAAACCATGGCCGGAAATAGTTTCAGTGTAGAGAATACTTTTCATGGAATTTTGCCAACCCTGCCTTATGTGGATAATTACAGCAAAGGATTTTTGCCAACCAATCTGACTGATAAAATTGCAGGTTTGGAAAACAGCACGATGGCTACCTGGACTGATTCGTATAATGAAGGTCAGGTATTTAATCAGTTGATGCAAACGGCACGTATTGCCAACGAAATGGGCAATATAGCTTCGCGCGATAAAATTTTAGCTACCATCAAAACCCGTCTCGAAAACTGGTTTAAAGCCGAAAACGGTGAAGTGGCTTTCCTTTTTTACTATAATTCCACCTGGTCATCAATGATTGGTTATCCGGCAGGTTATGGTCAGGATAACGGATTGAATGACAAGCAATTTCACTGGGGCTATTTTATTCAGGCAGCAGCATTTGTGGCGCAATTCAGTCCGGGTTGGGCAACTCAGTTTGGTGGAATGGTAAATATGCTGGTTCGCGATGCAGCTACTTACGACCGCAGTGATACGATGTTTCCTTATCTTCGGAATTTCAGTCCGTACGAAGGACATAGCTGGGTAGATGGTTTTGCCAATAATCCCAACGGGAATAATCAGGAATCAAGTTCCGAAAGTATGAATTTCAACGCAGCACTGATTAACTGGGGTCAAACTACCGGAGATAAAACCATTCGCGATTTGGGAATTTACCTCTACAGCACCGAGCAAACAGGAATTGAGGAATATTATATGGATATTCATCACCGAAACTTTCCGGCATCGCAAAAATACAGTTTGTATTCGCGTGTTTGGACAAACAGCAACGATAACGGAACATTCTGGACGGCTGATATAGCTGCTTCATATGGTATCGAAATGTATCCTATTCAGGGTGGATCACTTTATTTAGGGCAGGACACAGTCTACGTGAAACGCCTTTGGGACGAAATTGTAGCCAATACCGGTATTGCCAGTAATCAGGTGAATCCGA
>CAZEEB010000008.1:0-22779 GCA_964511245.1 uncultured Paludibacter sp. | reverse complement strand
GAACATTAGTCCCATTAAAATTCCAGTAATGCACTAAGGATAAGGCTGAAAGTTGAGTTGAACTTAAAGCAAAAATAACTGCGATGGTAAGTAAAATCTTTTTCATAACTTTTTGATAATTAAATTATTTATAAATGTAAATTAATAAAATTGAAGACAAAATAAGCGGATTATTATTTCAGAATCAAGTCAATAATGCTTCATAAGCACTAAAATAATGATACAATTCAGAAATAATAATCCGCTTAGATTTAAAGTTTTATTTCAATGAAATAATAGCGCTTTCGCCCCAAACAAGCGGAGAAGCAACTCCAGTGCTATTCCACAAACATTCACGCACAGTAAGTGTTTTGGTGTCTCCATCGAGTGATATTACCTGAAACGAAAGTTTGGATTCATCGCCTCTGCCATCTTTAGCATCAAGTCCTGAAATTTCGCCTTTCATAGGTGAGTCTACGCGGAAAATTGGCAATTTAATGTCTTTGTCGGGTCCTTCAAAAGTGTAGAACTCGTTTTTATTATCGTTGCCATGAAAATAGGCTTTAATATTTTTATGGGCTTTCAGAAAAGCCACAAAACCCCGTTCTTCGAGCACGGTAGCCGATTTGGTAGTTGTACCGTCTTTCAGTTTCTCTTCCAGCAAGTTTTCAAATTTATCGGTTGCATTGATATCGTGTTTTCCGTTTGGATTCGTAAAGTGTTTGGCTTCGCTTTCCGGTTGGTCGTGTGTAAGTATTATCACAGGAGTTGTAGGGTTCACTTTTGCCAGGTCTTTTTCCATCCATACGCGGTTAGCCGAATCGGGCCACATGGTTACAAACATAAAATGCACGCCGGCAATTTCGCGGGTGTAATTTATTTTGTCGGTGGCGTAGTTGTAGGTTTCGTTGGTTTTAGCTGTGGCAGGTGCAAGCATCAGGTTGTAAATATTGACCATAGAAGCTGCATCGGTAAGCGGACTCATTGGTTTTGGATAGCCTATCGCATTGGATACATCGTGGTTTCCGCAAGCCAATAAGAAATTCACTTTTTCGTTTTTCTTGTTTTTTAAAGTGAAGCCATCGTTCAGATAGTCATTTTTGAATTCAGCCCACGAAGTCGTTGCTGACTGAATGCCAATTTGCTGACGGTTGGTTATATCGCCCGTTACAATCACATAATCAATGCTACCCACTTTCTTGGATGCATTTACGCCACCATCAGCCGGAAATGCAACAGCCGTTAATGCATTCATCTGTCCAATCATGGTTTTGTTTACTACACTTGCAGGCACTTTCTCAGTACCCCGAAATGTACGCGTAATGCCATAATGCAAATCGGAAGTGTACACAAATTGAACTGTATTTTTGGATTGTACAGTGCTAAATCCAGAAATAAACACAACAAACAATAAAGTCAAAATCGATGCTTTTGATTTGAATGGGTTTACATTAAATTGAATACTTGAAAGGACTTTCATAATTGTAATTATTATAAGTATTTTATAAAAAAGAGGCTGTCTCAAAAGTTGTTTTGTGTTTTGAATAATTAACAATTTGTAAGTTTACACTTATTTTGAACGCTAAGTCGCTAAGACAGAAAGCCGCAAATGCAGTTTTTTCTTTGTGTCTTCGCGACTTAGTGCCTTCGCGTTCAAAAAAACTTACAATTTATAATATTACATTTTACTATTTAGACTTTTGAGACAGCCTCTTTTAAAAAGAAATTAATGTTGATTTCCTGTACCGTTACTTTGGTAGCAACCCATATCAACTCCCGGAAGTGTTACTTCGCTTGGTTTGAAGTTCGCATTTGTTACCTGAATAGCATTCAAAGGAGCAATTTTTGCTGCATCGGCAGTACCTTTAGCAAGTGCAGGCGAACCGCTTTGAAGTCTGAAGTTACTGTTATTTACAGCCGACACACCCGATAATACACCGGTTAATGGAAGTGTGAAGCTTACAAACTTAGGATCACCAACTTTTACATAAGCCGAACCATCGTAAGGAGCAATGATGTTGTTACAAGCACCGGCAGTAAGTGTATACAAATAAGTTTGTTGGTAATTTACATTCGACAAAAGGGTAGTATAGGCAGGTATATCAGTTGATTGAGGTACAGTTACCGAGGTAGTACCACTGGTAGCCGAAGCACCAACCGGATATACATTATTCATAACACGCACTGAGTCACCGTAGGTATAGTTATAACCGTAAGCCATGTTAACAACATCGGCAGCCGGATTGTTGTGAATTCTTAGACCTGTACGGCAATTTACCATTAAGTTATTGAATGCTTTACCTTTAGCACCTTCTTCGTAATTGATACAACCGCCACGACCTGTTGGGTCTTTTTGACGATAACCGCCTGAAATATAGGTGTTATTATACATGTTTACGTTAGTTTGTGAACCTACACCACCTTTATTTGAAGCTTTTGTACCGTTGGTAGCTGTTCCAACAAAAAGGTTATAAGCCATATCGCCTACGGTTCCACTTTTGCCGTTTAAACAGTCTCCGCCAGAGGCTCCACATTTTTCAAAGGTGTTGCGCATGATGTGAATACGACCTGTTGAGATACGCACTGCATCGTCGATAGCACCATACATCCAGCTGTCTTCCATAATGAAATCGCCGGTTGAGTTTTGAAATTTGATACCGAATGATCCATCGCCGGCTTTATTGCCGGTAGGGAAGAAGGTAGCACCAAATTTAGCACCCATGTATTCTAAACGTGTCCATTTCAAATCCAACAAGGTACATGAAGGTTCGCAGTTTAGCCCTGTCCAGTAACCCACGTAAGCTGAGTCGGTAGCTGCAGGTGCGCCAATAGCATCGGTTTTGCTAAATGTTTTATCCGGTCCAATGTAGTTAGGCAATGCTTTAGTTCCCAATGAAATAAAAACTCCTTTTACCAAAATAGTTTTTCCTCTTCCCATTTTAATGGTTACTCCCGGTTGAAGCAACAATGTGTCGCCTGCATTTACAGTTAAATCTCTTTTAATAGTGTACGTTTTGCCACTAATCATAGTTCCTTTTACAGTTCCGCCAGATAGTGTATCACTAATAGCTGCCCCAACAACCACAGGAGGAGTTGAAACAATGTTTTCGTCTTTTGGCGTACATGCCGTAAAAAGACTTGTTGCAATAAGTGCCAAGGCACCCAAAGAAAAGATTTTTGTTTTCATTTTGTTTTGATTTGTTATTAAAATTGGTTTATTAAGTAATTATAAAGTGTATCTGAAGCCGATTAAAAAGTTCTGTCCGTATTGTTCTTTTTGCACCACTATACTTTTAGGATCATCTTGCTGTGGAAGATTAATTCCGGTAGATGGATATAAAATTCGTTGTACGGCAGGCGAATTTAACAGGTTTCGCGCTTTTCCGAAAATGCTGATATTATTTTTCTTGCTGAGTTTTTGCTCGAACGAGAAATCGAGCGTGGTACCCGGCATACTCCAATAATCTAAACCATACCAGGGTGAAATTAACGAAATGTACATACCGGTATATACCAGAGATAATTGACAGTCAAGCCCTGTTTTGTGGTTTTTGTATAAGAGCGATAAATTGGCTATGTGGTCGGCCTGACCCTGCATAGGTCGGGATACCGTAACAGTGCTATCGGCAGTTAATTGACCTTGTTTGTTTCGTTCATACATCAATTTATTTACTTTAACCACCGATTTGGTATAAGTGTAATTGGCCGAAATACCGAAATTGCCTAGGTACTTAATCACCACAAATTCGAATCCGTAATTGCTTGCTGCTTCGCTGTTTAATGGTTTTAATTGAAGCGACGAAGGTCCGTTTTCGCGAACTAAACCATATTCAATGGGATTTTCAATGTTCTTATAAAACACTCCGGCAAGGATTTGCTCGGTTGCTCCGGGGAACAATTCATACCTGAAATCGAGGTTTTCAGCTTTGGAACGTTTTAGATATGGATTTCCTTTTTCGTCGAATGTTTCACCGGAAATGATATAGGGAATTACTTCAAAAAATCCGGGGCGGGCAATGGATGAGAAATAGCTCAGGCGCAGGTTTTGATTTGCTGCCAATTCATATTTCAAATGAACGCTTGGTAAAATATCCATATACGACTGACTGCCACTGCGTCCAACAAACGAAACAGGCATAGGAGTAGTATAATTTAGTTTGGTTTGCTCTACGCGCACACCGCCTAATATATTGAGTTTATTAAATAGTCGGTATTTTAACTGACCGTAATATGCCATCACATCTTCCGTTACATTGTAGTCATTTTGATTTACCGGACTGCCTAAATTGGCACCGTTTCCACTGAATTTGAATTGTGCATTTTCGATTGTCGAAAACACCTGGGGTGCATTATTTATAAATACCGGATCGAGGGTATATTCATTGTAATAATTTAGCCTGGTTTTGTGACGATACAAACCCCCGGCTTTTATTTCCAGATTTTTGTTATGTTCCAGCGGATTCCACATTATATTGATGTAACCTGAAATATCCTGATCGGTATTGTGCTGCCATTTATGATTTAAACTTTGCAAAATTGGATTATTCGGGTCGGAACTATTGACTTGCAACTGCACATCATCCGGATTTATAGCCCAAGCATTTGAATATACTGCCGACCAGTCAGCAAACAACTGATTGCTAAGGGTATGATTGCCTTGTAACATCGAAGTGTAAATGCGTTCGAGTTGTGTTTGTGAGCGGTCTTTAACTACTAAATTACCCACACCGGTACTTAGCGAAGTTTCTTCCGAATGGCGCGAAATGTATTTATTCAATTCAAAATAAGCGTTATAAAGACTTATTTTATTGTTTTTGTTCAGCTTGTAGTCAATTTTGTTGTGAATGCCCAAGCGGTTTTGATGGGTTGAATACATTCTGCTTTCGCGCGTTTCAAAGCCGGGTATCGTGCCCGGATTAGGTTGCGCCCGGGGTACTGCCACAAAAGCATCACTACCCGAATTGGTATTTTGATTGCTGATGGATAAAATAACGCCCAATTTATTGTTCAAAAAGCGGTTTCCAATGCTTATGCCTCCGTTTACATTGGGGAATGGGGTAATGGCTTTGAATTTAAGATTCAGGATGGGAAAATCGCTTACCTGAGCTGCATAACTTGCTCCATGAATTTCGCCGGGCGATTGCAGATTTACCACCGATGAGTTAAACTGGTAAAAGGGTCTGTCCATAAACAACTTGTTGTATCCGGCCGATATATTGGCATTAATCAATAATTTATCGGGAGCATCTTTCATAACTAAATTCATAGCTCCACCAATGGCATCGCCTTCCATGTCGGGTGTTAATGCTTTAATCACATCTAAATGTCCGATAAGTTCAGCCGGAAAAATATCCATAGGCACATAGCGGTTTTTGTCGTTCGGACTCGGAATTTTAATTCCGTTTACCAACGTATAATTATAACGTTTATCCATGCCTCGAATTATGGCATATTCACCTTCGCCGCTGTTCATTGTTCGTTGCATAGTAACTCCCGAAACACGTTGCAGCACATTAGCCACTGTAATATCGGGCGATAATTGTATGGTTTTGGCAGGAATAATATTTAGTAAATTATCGGCATTTTTCTCTGCATTTCGGGCTGATTGAGCTGTTTCAGTGTCGTAGTGTGCTGTTACTTCCACTTGGTTCAGTGTAATGTTTCGGGGTTCGAGCAAAATATCGACAGTAATCACTTCGTTGGTAGAAGCCAGTACAATTGTTTTTTCCTGCGTTTGATAACCTATAAATTGAACGATAATGGTATGTTTTCCGGGATTTAGTTTTTTTAGAGCAAATGAGCCGTCAAGTCTGGCTTCGTCATCCATTGCCTTGTTGTTTTTGTCGTATAAAATGGCTCCGGTAAGGGGTTCGAGTGTTTTAGAATCCAGAATTCGACCTTTAACTGTTGATGCATTCAGCCCGGAAGTGAAAAGTGAAAGAAATAAAGTTAGGGCAAGTGCGGCGTAATATTTTTTAATTAAATTCATTCGGATTGTATGAAATGAAATAAAAATTGGAAGTGAATAATAAAGCACAAAAGTAAAGTTCGGATATTTCAAAAAGGTTTAAATGTCATTACAAAACAATAACTTTTTCATTACAAAAGCAAGGCTATTGTGTTACAAAAGATAAGGCTTTTTGAAACAACTGTTTGCTATTTTAAAGAAATAGTAGAACTTACACCCCAGCTAATTTTTGAAGCTGCACTGGATGTGTTCCACAGGCATTCTCTGACGGTAAGTGATTGGGTTTTTCCATTGATGGCTATTACCTGAAACGACAGTTTTGTTTCGTCAGTAGATGAAATATCGCCTTTCAGGGGCGAGTCTACCCTAAAAACTTTCATATTCAAATCGCCATCCGGACCGACAAAGCTGTAGAATTCGTTGTAATTGCTATGCCCGTGAAAGTATGCTTTGATATTGGGATGAATTTTAAGAAAAGCGGCTAATTCGCGTTGCAAAGTCAGCATTCCTTTATATTGTTCTTCCAGTTCATTTTCGTAGTCGGTGGTCATTCCGTGATTAGCCAGTGGATTTGTGAAATGTGTTGGTTCCCCTGCTGATGGGTCATGTGTAAAAATTAACACCGGAGTGGTTTGACTGACATTCTGTAAGTCTTTTTCCATCCACACACGGGCAGCCGAATCGGGCCACATAGTGATGAACATCACATGTACACCAACCATATCTTTAGAATAATTGGGTTTGTCGGTGTTGTAATTGTAGCTTGCCGGAGTTTTGGGTGTTGATGGCTTTAGCATTAAATTGTAAATATTGACCATGGCTGCGTTGTCGGTTGGGGGACTCAGCGTTTTTGGAAACCCAATGGCGTTGGACACATCGTGATTGCCACAGCTAAGCAAAAACTCAGCCGCTTGTTTTTTTTTGTTTTTGAGCGTTATGCCGCCATTCAGATAATCAGCATTAAACTGTGCCCACGAAGCCGTAGCCGACTGAATGCCCGATTGCTGGCGGTTCGTTATGTCGCCGGTAATAGCCACATAATCCACAAATCCGATTATTTTCTCGGCATTTACTCCGCCATCTTTGGGGAAAACGGCGGATGGCAACAGATTCATTTGTGCCACCATGGCTTCGTTTACGCCACTTGAATTTAATACATTGCCTCTGAAAGCACGCGAAAGACCATAATGCAAATCGGAAGTAAATACAAGTTGTACTATTTGCGTAGTGTCGGCCGTTTGGGTTTGCGCTGTTATTTCGGGCTTTTGGCAGGAATTAAACGAAAATGCCATCAAATAAACGAACGAAATATAAACGAATAAAGTATTGTTTTTCAAAATTTTAGGATATTGAATATTTTTATTGAAAGATAGCAGAAACTGAATCAAAATAGATTGATTCAGTTTCTGCTATATAATTAAATCAGTACAATGTATTTATAAAATCACTTTGGCAATACGGTTAGCTACTTTTAGCATTACCACTCCTTTTGCCGATACCGGAAGTGAATTCATCCCTTCAACAGCTTGCTTGTGAATAAGTTTTTGACCCACAGCATTGAAAACTTCTATCGTTTGGCCAGCCTGAGCGGAGAAAATAAGTTTATTGTTTTCGACTGAAACTAGCAATGAAGTTTCTGTTTTTGACAAGCTTGTATAACCCGACGAACTTCCGCTCAACGGAATAGAAAGTGTGGTAGAACCGCTGGTTAAAACCAAACTAGCCGAAAATGAACCTTTTGCAGCCGGTGTGAACGTAATAGTTGCTGCTCCACCGGTTTGACTAAGCGAGTTATTGTCTATCGAAAATAAAGCGGCATCGGTACCCGTAAACGCCAAGCCAATACTTGAACTTAAATTGCTTCCGCTTACTGTAATGGCTTGTGTAGCCACACTGCCCACATTGGCTGCCATATTGAAGTTTGTGCCTTCGGCAACGGAAATTGTTGCTGGGGCTTGTGGCGCAAAACAAATGCCTCTGTAAATGTAATTAGCAGTTGCGGTTGCAAGAGTTGTTGCAGTTGAACTTGCTCCAGTATCTGTTATTTTGAAAACGCGGTTTAATGTGCTTTCTGCACTAGTGCCATAAATAATTGGATTAGTACCTGAAAAATCAACAGTTAAGCCTCTAGCACCAATATTAGTTACTCCTGTACCTAAAGTATATGCAAGTGACCAGGTGCCCCCTAACCAACCGCTAGTATTTGAAAATGTTCCACCAGTATATGTGTATTTCAAAATTCCACCAGCTGAGGTTCTATCATCAGCAACATAACAAGTTAAGCCGTCAGGGCTAAAGGTAAAGCCATAAGGACTTGGAGAAGTTCCTCCTACAGATATAATTGCAGTTGGAGTTGCTGTTGTAGTTGGTAAGTTCCCAAATGTTCCTAATTGAGAAATACCAACTGGGCTAGAACCTGTAGAATAAAACAATGTGTTATTGAAAATTCCAACAATTCTTGTATTTGCTGTCCCAATACTTGTACAAGTAGTTGCAATACCAGTAGTATTATCAGTAGCTGTATAAACAATACCCGGTTGACCTGCTAAGTAATATACACTACCATTTGAAGCTATTGATCGATAATTATTTCCTGTCAGAGCATTAAATGTTCCATTTGTCTGTAGAACCCCTGTAGAAGTTGCTTTACCAATAGTTCTGCCATAAGTAGCTGATGTACTGCTAGCTATTGATGCTGTATTATAAGGTGCATTGTAACCGGATACTACCACAAAAGCTTTATCTGTAGAAAGACTAATATTGCCATTTGAAGTTGCACTATTACTTTCAACAAGATTATATGGAGAACTTGATGGCGTCCCTGTTGACTCAAAGAATGAAGTATTGTTGCAAACTGTACCTGAAGGAGAAAACTCCAATAATTTTACTTTAGCTGCATAACCGCTCGCTAAAGCAGTTCCATCGCCAATTTGTTCTACTACTAAATTCCCAGCTGTAAACTGAGCACACACATTTCCACTTTGAAACATTAGAATTGAAAGAAGAAAGAGACCTGAGATAAAAGAAATTGTATTTCTTTTTAATTGTTGAGACGAAGTAAGAATTTTCATAACTAAACTTTTTTTTGAGTTTTAACTTTTTAATACCAAATTGTCTGCAAAAGAATTGAATATTTATTACAGTTCTGTTTCTAAGCTATGAATATAGCATGAATTTGGAATATTAATACATTAACAAAAAAACAGCATCTTTCAATATGTATTGAAAAATGCTGTTAGGAAACTCGTTTTTTTGATTTTTTATGGTTGATGGAATTATTCCCTAACTCGTAGCTGCTCTCCCCCTTTCACTTTGTGATAAATGAGCCGCAGCATGCTGGGATATACAATGAGTAAGAGTGGCAATGCAATCACAAAACCCCCAATAACGGCTATGGCAAGTGGTTGGTGTAACTGAGCCCCGGTGCCAATGCCCAAAGCTATGGGCATTAGGGCTATGATAGCGCCCAGTGCAGTCATAAGTTTAGGCCGCAAGCGGGTGGCAATGGCATACACAATGGCATGGTGAGTGAGGTTGGTTTCCTGATTTTTATGAAATTGAAGGAAGGTAAAAATGGCATTTTCGGCAATAATTCCGATAATCATGATAATTCCGGTGTAACTGCCCACATTGAGCGCAGTATCGGTTATGAAAAGCGCTATCATGCTCCCGGTAATGCCTAAAACCGAGATAAGTATGATCAGAAAAGCTATTTTCAAGTCTCTGAACAAAAAAAGTATCACTGCAAAAACCAACAGAACGGCGGTAAGCAAAATCAGCATCAGTTCGCTGAACGATTTGGTTTGTTCTTCAAAAGCTCCTCCATAACTTACATGATAGCCTTGCGGAAAATCAACTTGCGCATTGATTTCATGCTGAATGTCTTTCATTACGTTGCCTAAATCTCGGTTGTTAAGGCGTGCAGTCACTGCTATCATGCTTTGCAGGTTTTCACGCATAATTTCGGCACTTCCCGGGTCGATATTAATCTCTGCCAACTGCGAAATGGGTTGTAACTTGCCGTTTGGAAGAAAAATACTGGCTTGTTTTAGCTTGTTAATGGAGGTGTTAGCCGCATTTGGATAGAGCATTCTAATGTTTGTAAGTTGTTCTTTTTCGTAAATGCTGCCAATGATATTGCCTTCGAGCTGTGTTTGAAGCTGATATTGAAAATCGGCGGTGCTGACATTAAACTGAGCCAGTTTTTCATAATCAGGTTCAATATTTACCGATGGACCGGCTATGGTAATGCCGTTGAATACATCGGCAGTTCCTTTCACTTTGTTGGTTATTAATGCAATTTGCCTTGCCAGTTCTTGTAACTTTTTTTGGTTATCGCCGTATATTTTTATTTCAATGGGTTGTGTGGAACTCATCAGGTCGCCCAGCATATCGCCAATCATTTGCCCAAAGTCAATTTTAAGTGCGGGCTGAGTAGTTTGTATTTTTTTTCGAAGATCGTCAATCACTTTTTCGGTGGAGCGTTTGCGGTCTTTTTTTAATTGGATAAGGTAATCGCCAAAGTTCGGTTCGGTAATGAAAAAGCCCAATTGCGTGCCTGTTCGTCGCGAATAGCTTTCAATTTCGGGAATGGATGGGAACATTTTTTCCACTTCGTTGAGCATTCGGTCGGTTTCTTGTAGCGAAGTACCGGGTGGCGAAGTATAGTCGAGCACTATGCTGCCTTCGTCCATTTCGGGCAAAAAGCCGGTTTCCAAATGTTGTGAAATAAAGCCGGCAGAAAGGATTAACAGCACAACAAATACCAAACTCCAAACCGGTCGTTCGATAAACCAGCTTATCCATTTTCCGTTTTTGCTTGAATCATGCAGTTCAATTCCTTTTACGGTGTTTTTATCTTTCGAAAAGAGCAGATAAATGACCGGCAAACCTATCCATGTAACCAAAAACGAACATATCAGCGTTATAATCATGGTGTTGGTAAGTATTTTGAAATACGCACCGGCAATTCCACTGAGCAGAATAAACGGAAAGAAAATAACGATTGTACTAGCCGACGACCCCAGCATGGCCGGAAAAAGATAGTTAATGGATTTGGAAAGTAGCTCTCTGGTTGGTGTTTCGGGATGCTCTTCGTGGGTACGATGAATTTGCTCCACCACCACAATGGCATCGTCAATGATAAGCCCAATGGAAGCCGCAATAGCTCCTAAGGTCATGATATTGAAGGTGTAACCTGAAAAATACAGGACAATAAACGTAAAACCAAGGCTAATGGGAATAGTAATTAAAATTACGGCGCTTGACTTAAGCGACCGCAGAAAAATCATGGCTACAATCATTGCCAAAAGCAAGCCTATCAGCAGGCTGTCCAGTACGCTCCGGATTGAATCCTGAACAAAATCGGCTTGCACATAATAGGGAGTAATTTTTACTCCTTTGGGCAAAATATGTTTATTGAGTTCGGCAATTTTCTTTTCTACTTCGGAAGTGATGTCAATCAGGTTGGCATTAGGTTGTTTCACTACTGCCACCAGCACGGCACTTTTTCCGTTGGCATTTACCCGGATATATTCTGTTTGCTCCGCAATTTTAATGTTTGCAATGTCTTTCAACCGCAAAATTCGTTTACCATCGTTGCTTATAATAAGGTTTTGAAGTTCGTCCAGATTAGCCACATTGGCATCGGTAACGGTCAGATAAAGTCTTTTGTAGTCAGTCAGATAACCGTTACTGTTGATAAAATTGGTTTGACTGAGCGCTTTGCTAATAATATCCGGTGTTATTTTTAATGCATTCATTTTTTGGGGCAACAGTTGCACCTGGTATTCTTTGGTTTTACCCCCATTCACACGTACTTCCGAAACGCCTTTAACCTGCGAAAGATATGGTTTTACAGTATAATTTGCCAATTGATTAAGCTCAATACTGCTTCTGTTATCGCCATCAATCACATAACCAATCACTTGAAGGATGGACGGATTCATTTTTTCCACTGTAATGTCAGTTCCGGCTGGAAGCGAATTTTTTATTTCATTAATAGCCGATTCAATTTGCTGTTTGTTCAAATCGATATTATCTTTCCAGTCCATGAAAGCCGAAATTTCGCAACTGCCACGGCTGGTAGTGCTACGCAGATTAATCAATCCCGGAACACGTTTTACGGCATTTTCCAAGGGCTTGGTTACCGTAATCATCATTTTATTAACCGGTTGCAGCCCGTTTTCGGCAATAATTTTGATTTTGGGGAATGTTAACTCCGGAAATAGTGACGATTCCATGCGTTGGTAGCTGAAACCACCTGCTGCCAGAATTATCAGCAGTAAGAAAGCTATCGGAAATTTATATTTTACAAAGAAGTTATTCATTAGAGTTTATATCGAATAAGAAATTATAGTGCTTAAATTCAGTATTATAGATAAACACGAAGTCCACGAAGACACAAATATTTTTAATAAGATATTAACAAAAATATGAAGATAAAAAACAAGTTTTTTATAGAGTTCTGTTTTAGTTAACTATCAGAAAATAAAACAGATAAGTTTTATTCTTCGTGTCTCAACTTAACAACAAAATAACATGTATATACCCCATTTTATTACTCTGTGACTTTGTGTCTCCGTGTTAAGTAATTCATTTTTATCATAGCTATTACACAAAAACTACTCAGGGATTTGGAGCAATAATTTTCACTGAAGCCGTATCGGCTAATCCATAATTGCCCGAATTTAGCAATCGGTCATCTTTTGCAAACTTTGGTGACAGAATTTCAACGCGTGTATCGGTGCTTATTCCTTTCACAATAGGCACTTTGAGCGCAATACTGTCATTTAGCAGTTTCATAACCCAAAATTTATCTACTGTTTCGTTTGTCAGCACACAGTTTTTGTCAACCACCTGTGTGTGTTGTTTGCCATTTATGGCAATATCAACAGTAGCTACCAAATTTTCAGGTAAATAATGGTTCGAATTTGGTTTTATCACATAAACCTGAGTTTGCGCAACCGCATCGACTGTTGCCAGTTTCGAATTTATAATGCCCGACACCACGCTGTTATCGGGTAACAATAAATTGCATTTCTGACCCACACTAAGGTATTTATTTTGCTCAAAAGGCACACTTAATTCAAACACAAAACTATGCTGCTGGGCAATGACGCAAAGTTGTTCGCCATCAGCCACATAATCGTTACCGGTTTTGGTTAGTTCGGTAATAATTCCCGACGACGGAGCTTTGATAACCATCAACCCTTTAAACTGTAAGGTAGAATCTTTTGTGTTTAAGTTTGAAAGTGCATCGGCTTCTTTGGTTCTCAGTGTGTAAAGCACTTTTCCTGCAGAAACGATATCGCCTATTTTTACAAAAACCTTCTCTATATATCCACCGGCACTTGCTTTAACACTATTTTTTTGATGAAAGGCAGAAACGGCATTCAAGGTTATGGTTTCAGCAATGGACGTAATTTGAACTGAGGAAACTGTAACCGGTGTTGTGGCTTTGGAAGTTTCCTCCTCGGTTGACTCTTTGCCGCTTTTGCAGTTTGTGAAAAGTGCTGTTAATCCAATTATTGCGATATAGCTTAGCTTTCTCATTTCAAATAATTTAATTGATTCATAAGTTGGAGGCGATTCATCTCGGCTATAGTCAGGCTGTTTTTGGTACTTACGTAGTTATTTAGTACGGTCAGAAAATCCAAAAAACGAACCAGTCCTTTTTCAATTTCGGTTCTATATATTCCGATTAATTGTTCCTGACTTGCAATTTGCCCTTTGATATCAGTTATCAAAGCATCGCTTAGCTTCAATTGTTCTTTTAGCTGTAAGTATTGCTGATTTAACTGTTTGCTGTAGAATGCTTTGTAGTCCTTACGGGTTTCTTCGGCAATTGAAATTTTCGTGTTTTGCTCTTTTCGCTGTTTGCCGTCGTATAGTGGCAAACTGAAATTCAAGCCAATACTTGTTCCAAAATTATAGGGAATATTAACCGGACTTATTGCATTGAAACCCGCATCGGCAAAGGCGCTTAGCTGGGGACGGTAGTTTAAATCAATCAAGGCTTTTTGGTTTGTGTTTTTTAAACTATCAATACGGAATTGTGCCATTTGCATCGAATTATCTATACTGAATGTATTTTCAATTTTAATTTCAGGCTGTGTTAATTCTACTGTCGAAGTATCAGTTATGCCGCAAATGTAATTCAGCGTGGCTAATTCATTTTTAAATTGAATAAAACTTTGTTTTATACTCACTTTTTGACTTTGAATGCTTGTGCTAAGATTCAGATAATCAGTTTGTTGGTAAATTCCTTGTTGAACCAATGCCTTCATATTTTTTGATTCATCTTCAAGTAATTTCAAAACGGATTTATTAAACTGAATTTGAGCAAAATCAGCATAGGCCGTAAGGTATTGATTCGTAATGGTTTTCTTGAGTTCAATTTCGCTTAATTTTTTTGAAACTACTATGCTTTCGGTAGCCAAATGTATGGTTTTAAACTGCTCCGACTTGATTTTTTTGTTGAAAAGTGATTGTTTGGCCGAAACAATTGCGGCAAAATTTCCGCCATTGGTAATGGCTTCGTCATACCCAAAATTCTTAGCAGTGGGTGCAACAAATACTTGTGAACTTAAATTTACTTGCGGTTTGAAAGTGGCAGCCACCAAACTGCTATCGGCTTGACCGGCACGCACCTGATTTGAATAATCTTTTAGTAACGGACTGTTTTTTAGTCCGCTAGAAAGGTAATTATCAAGCGTTTGTGC
This sequence comes from uncultured Paludibacter sp., assembly GCA_964511245.1. Lineage (GTDB taxonomy): Bacteria > Bacteroidota > Bacteroidia > Bacteroidales > Paludibacteraceae > Paludibacter. Next base: position 8,109 of record CAZEEB010000008.1, on the reverse strand, counting down.
TTTTGCTGCAATGCCAAAAAGAAACATCAATACAATGAAAGGAGAGATAAATTTAATCATTTAAAAATATTGTATTTTCTATGAAATCGATTTTACTAAACCAGAATTAAAATAAACCAACCATTTATCCTGCCGGAATTAAACAATTCAATATTTAGTAAACGCAAAAGTATAAAATTATTTCAATTACAGTTGTCTGTTATTTCAATTTCGTAAGGAATAAACTGATAATCTATTAAATTATGAATGTTATTTCAAAAATACAATTCAATAGGGTTAAAAATATTGATTCATTAGTTTTTTTTGGAAGCTTTGATTATAGCAATACACTAATCAGCTAATTAGATTTGATACTTTGGCTGTCTTTTTTGTAACAGATATTACATTTTGCTATTCTATTAATTTTAATTGAGAACTTATTGTCTTTTTGTAAATTAAATTTACTATTTTTGTGTTTAACCTTTTTAAGCAAATCATAAAACTAAAAAAATGGGCGGAAACACAAAGAAAAATGTTACGAAAAACAAAATTGTAAACAGGGATGTAAGCTGGATGTATTTCAACCGCAGAATCCTTGATGAAGCTGCCAACAAAACGAATCCGTTGCTGGAGCGACTGTGTTTTTTAGGCATATATTCGAATAATTTGGATGAGTTTTTTCGGGTACGGATTGCTACTTTGCGTCGAATGTTAGAGTTAGAAGAGAACTTACACACCGTAAATTCGGATACTGAAAAAGTGCTGAAAAAAGTGCTGAAACTGAACGAAATGTATACCAAGGATTTCGAATCTACATTTCTTGAACTTCATGCAGAGTTACAAAATGAAAATATATTTCTGGTAAATGAATTGCAACTAACCACCCAGCAGGAAGAGTTTCTTGACAACTTTTACAGGGAAGAACTTATGAATTCGCTCTTTCCGATTTTGGTTTCACGCATGTCTATAGAGCCGGAGTTAAACGATAAAAGTATTTATTTGGCAGTTAAAATATCCGATTCGGTTAAGCTGGAGAAAAAGCATAAAAAAGAGTATGCTCTCATTGAAATTCCCACCGGCCAATTCTCGCGTTTTTTAGTTTTGCCAAACGATGGCGATAAAAATTGCATCATTTTTCTCGAAGATGTTATTCGGTTTTGTCTGCCACGTATTTTTGCGCAACTTAATCACGACAAATACGAAGCCTACACCATAAAATTTACGCGCGACGCCGAAATGGATTTTGAAAACAGTGCGTACCAAAGTTTGCTCGACAAAGTTTCGAAAGGCATTAAAAGCCGAAAAAGTGGATTGCCCGTCCGGTTTGTTTACGATAGAGAAATACCTGCCGACCTATTGCGATTTACCGAAAAATTACTAAAAATCGATAAAGACGATGTGCATGTAAGCGGTGGCAGGTATCACAACCTGAAAGACCTTATTTCGTTTCCATCACTCAAACGAAAAGAGCTTAAATACAACAGTCATCCGCACATTCCTATTCTGGACTTCGAAAATTCAATCAGCTTGATTTCGCTTATTCGCTCCAAAGATCAATACCTGCATTGCCCTTATCACAGCTTCGATAATTTTATAAGATTACTGCGCGAATGTGCTATCAGCCCTGAAGTAAAGGAAATTAAAATAAGCATTTACCGGCTGGCTAAAAACTCTAAAGTGATTAAAGCACTGATTTGTGCAGCCATGAATGGAAAAAAAGTAACAGCCATTGTGGAGCTGTTGGCACGGTTTGACGAATCGTCGAACATTAACTGGGCTACCAAAATGCAAGATGCCGGCATTAAAGTTATTTTAGGAGTTGAAGGCCTCAAAGTGCATTCCAAAATAGCCCACATTAGCTCACGCAAAGGGAATATTGCCTGTATTGGTACTGGTAATTTTCACGAAGGTACAGCTAATGTGTACACCGATTTTACACTTATGACAGCTCACAAAGGCATAGTTGACGATGTGGAAAGTGTGTTTGAGTTTCTGGAACAGCCATATCTAAATCCCACATTCCGGCAACTTATTGTGGCACCGCAGTTTATGCGGAAGAAAATTACCGGTTTGATAAAAACCGAAATAGAAAACGCCAAAAAAGGTTTGCCGGCTTATATTTATTGTAAAATAAACCATATTGTGGACGATAAAATTATCGAAAAACTGTACGAAGCATCCAATGCGGGAGTTGAGATTAAACTTTTGGTTCGAGGTAATTGTTCTTTGGTAACAAACATTCGTAAGCAAAGTGAAAACATTCAGGCATTCGGAATTATTGACCGCTATCTGGAACATTCCAGAGTTTTGATTTTTGCCAATGGGGGCGAAGAACGCTATTTTATAGGTTCTGCAGACTGGATGCAACGCAATTTGGATAACAGGGTGGAAGTATACACGCCGGTTTATGATCCCGAATTCAGAAAACAACTGAAAACGGTGCTCGAATTTGGTTTACGCGACAATGTGAAAGCCCGCATTGTTGATGGTTCCGGCAAAAATTTATTAAACTCAACTGAGGATGAAAGTCCGTTTAGGTCGCAAGAAGAAATTTATCAGTTTTATAAAAAACAGTATGAAACAAGCTTAAAACTAAACGCCCAAAATTCTGATTAAATACTTATATATTAAAATAATCAATTATGAACAACCTCCAATTTGCTGCAATAGATATAGGTTCTAATGCTGTTCGACTTTTAATTATGGGTATTGATCCCGAAAACGCTGATGAAAGTTTTAATAAATCATTGATGATTAGGGTGCCGCTTCGGTTGGGACAGGAGTCGTTTGTAGATGGTAAAATAAGCAAAAACAAATCAGAAAATTTGATTCGTCTAATGAAAGCCTTCAGGCATTTAATGAAGGTTTATGATGTGGTTGATTACCGTGTTTGTGCCACAGCTGCTATGCGCGAGGCCAAAAATGCCAAAGACCTTGTCAGAGAAATTAAAAAAGAAACCGACTTGAAAGTGGAAGTTATTGACGGACACGAGGAAGCCATGATTATTTACGAAAGTCATTTTGCCTATAATTTAAATGAACATCAAAATTATGTTTTTGTAGATGTGGGTGGCGGTAGTACCGAAGTGAGTTTGTTAGTTAATGGCGAATTAATTCAGTCAAAATCCTACAATATTGGTACAGTACGGTTGCTCAACAATAAAGTAATGGAAGAGGAATATGTGATTCTACATAAAGATTTAGCCGAACTCAAGGAGCAATATTTAATTAATGACATTATCGCGTCAGGTGGAAATATTATCAAATTAAATACGCTGGCACAGGTACGAAAAGGCAGAAAACTATCGCTTACTACACTCGAAACTCTAAACGAACAGCTGAAGCAATATACAGTGGATGAGCTGATTGAAAAGTACAAACTAAAACCCGACCGAGCCGATATTATTACACTTGCCGGTAACATTTACATTGATGCTGCCAAAAGTGTAGGTGCTAAGAGTTTTATTGTCCCTAAAATCGGACTTATCGATGGCATTATACACATGCTTTATGTAAAATGGAAAGAAAAAAATCAACTAAAAATGGATTGATTTGAAAGTTTATATAAAAAGCGACTGATGTTATCTGATTGATTATCAGTCGTTTTTTTTAATTATTCGGCAAATAGTTTAGTTCCTGAATTTCAGTAGCTGCAATTTGTGATTTTGAAATTAACGCTTTACAAATTTCAATAAATTGTTCTATTTCAAAGTCAAATTTATCGATTAGTGCGCTTTGTTGTTTCTCAAAATCTTCCAAATTAAGCTCACTTTCTAAATTATTTTCTTCAAAAAAATCTTCGAGCGAAAACATCAGGTTTTCATAATTAAAAATTTCGTCAAGTAAATCGTGATATTTCTTTAACTTTTGAATGTGAGGCATTTTTTTACCTTCATTAATTAAAAGAATTTCAACCAGTTGTAAGTATTTTAGGAAATGTTTATGTATTTTTTTTAAGTCATAAATATTGTCTAGTCGCCTTTTCTGTATTTTATTAAGTAATTTTTCAAGCTGCTCCGAAGCTTTATTCTTCATTTTTTGTATGTCAATATTTTTTTTAGCAATTAACTCAGGGAACACTAACTCGGTGTCCTCACATAGCCGTTTTAGTTTTTCATTTTGTTTTAATTGTTTGTTTTTCAGAGAGTAAACGAATGATGCTATATAGGTGTTTGAGTTTTCTTTTCCTAATTTTTTAATTTGGAATTGTAAGTCTGACATTTTTCGCAGTAATTTGTAAACTTTTTTGCCATTCTTTACTTTCGACGGTTTAACTCCGGCGGCTGCCATAATGCTAAAAATATGAAAAAGCAAATCTCTTTTTTTCTTTATTACAAATGCCGAATTTGAATCAGTATTTATCTGAAATTTAATTATTTGCGATTTATAGTCTTCTATTATTGTTCTCATTCAATTATAATTGATAGGATTAAATTATTTGCTGTTCAGGTTTCCTTTTTTGGCTGCTTTCTTCAGTTTCATTTTTATACCAAAGCTTTTGAAGGTTTTTATCAATCTTTTGAGGTTTTTAATTTCAAAAAAGTTCTGGTATAACGAATTTTGAAGCAAATCAGCATCTTTAAGTAGTTCGCTGAATTTGTCGTGTTTATTTTTTTTATCGCTGTGGTAAGTGATAGCATATTTTACTATTTCAATCTCTTCGGGTTTAAATACGCTTAAGTTCTTCAGAATTGATTCTGCTTCTATTGCACCCAGCATACCATGCTCCTTAATATACCCGTTTTTGTAAGTGTAAATATCATGTAGCATACCCATTATGGTACATATCTCAATATCCAACCCTCTTTTAATGGCTAAAAGGCTACAATTTTGAGCTACTCCATACAAATGAATATAGCCATTTATGCGTACATTTAAATCCGGTTGATTTAAAAGAATAGCATTTACTTCATTTCTTACTAATTCTAATCTTTCCATTTTCAATTTGAACAAAATTATTTGAATAAAACAACTGTACAAATTTAATAAATAATTCTGTATTAAATACTTATTCTGTATCAAAACATGAAAAAAAGCTACCTTCACAGGCAGCCTCCTTAACTAAAAAGCAGATGCAAATTAAAGAAATAGGATTTAAATTGCCAATATAATTTCGGAAGATTGCGGCAATCGGGTTAATTCGTAATTAAATACACTTTCGGCTGTGTGAACCCAGTGTTTAAACTCGTTTGTAGGTTTATAACTTAAGGCGAATTGTAATAAAATATCCAAATCAAACTCGCCGGCACCAATTCCGGCTTGACTGCGAGCCGCGTCTTGTACATTACATTCTTGTTCAATATGTGTAGGTACCATCAGTACCGGTTTTTGAAGATACATAGCCTCACACACGGATTCAAAGCCGCCCGTAGTTGCATACGCTTTACAACCTGCCATATATTCTAAAAATAAAGTATCGCTTAATTTATGCATGGTTAAATTTGGAATAAATACCTCATCTTCTTCATTGTTGTTATCCCAAAAGAAATGAAGATTTTCTTTCGGATTGTCCAAGCTCCAATCAATCAACTCATCAATATAGCCGCTATTCAACAGATAACCATGTATATAATCTCCTTTGGTTGGCATTTTATTCAAAACTTCTTTTCTGAGAAGTGGTGGTACAATGGAAATTTTGCCATAATACATTTTCGGTTCTTCTCTGAATGAAAGTGCCAGTATTTTTGTTGAGTTTAAAGTAGTAAGTGATGAGTAAAAATTTAAAAGTTTAAATTGGAATGCACTATTTCCGCTGTATTTGAAAGCTGGGGTTTGAAAATAATACTGATGTGCTATGTTTATCATTGGTGTCTGCGGATTAAATACGCCGTATGTAATACCACACAGTAATTCGTAGAAATTGACAACTACATCGGGCTGAGTATTCCGAATTGTAGTTTTTATTTTAAATAAGCTCTGTATATAAACGGGCAATAGGAATAGGTTGTAAAGTATGCTGGCAATCAAAAACGAATTTTTTCCTTTTGGAGTAGGTAAAAAATTAGGGCTTTGAAATTTAACAACATCTGCGCCTATTTTTGACAGAAAAAAACCAGGCAACACTCGTTTGGCACTACAACCAACCATTACTGCCACCACTTCGTGTCCATTGCGTTCGAGCAAAGCTTTCATGCTGAGTGCTTGCGTAAAATGACCACGACCCTCGCCTTGTACAACAAATAAGTATCTCATAACTAAACTTTTTATTAAAACAGATTAAAAAAATTGTTCGAAAATGCAACTTTCAGCCCTTTTGATGATTCCGGTTGTTTTAGTCTGATAATCTCCATTGGCTCGGGCATTGAAGCTATATTATCGGTATGCATATACACCTCCCAGCTGCCATCTTCGTGCTCAAGTAAAGCCGACATGGTTTCAACCCAATCGCCTGAATTTAGATAATGAATTCCATCAATCATTTTGTCGGCAGGCTGGTGAATATGTCCGCAAATTATACCGTCGGCATGTTTTACGCGTGCCAATGCCACTAGTTCGTTTTCGTAATTTGAAACATACGACACTGCCGATTTTACTTTTTGTTTGATACTTTGTGAGAGCGAAAAATAGGGTAATCCTTTTTTTGAACGATAAATATTGTACAGTCTGTTTACCCAAAGCAGGAAGGTGTAACCAATATCGCCAAGTTTTGCAAGCCAAACCATGTTGGATGTAATATTATCGAAAATATCGCCATGAACAATATAATAGCGTTTGCCATTCCTTTCGTGCACATAATCTTTTTCAATAGAAATGTTGGCAAATTCAAACGGAGCTAAATGATCAATAAAATCGTCGTGGTTGCCTCGTATGTAAACCACTCTGGTGTTGTGGTTTTCCATCATTTTCATGATAATTTTGAAAAAGTCGGTATGTTCTTTTTTCCATTTTCCTTTACCGCCTTTTTGTAAATGCCACCCGTCAATAATGTCACCGTTCAGAATAAGAGTATTGCAATTAACGGTTTTCAAAAAATCGGCAAGCTCACGCGTTTTGGAATGTTCTGTTCCTAAATGAACATCGGAAATAACTATGGTAGGATAAAATTTTTGATTTTGAGTCATGTTGTTTTTTTTGCAAAGTAATAGCATTAATATTGCGACATTAAAACAAATGTGTGAATAAAGTATTACAGTTCAGGCGCAAACAAAAAAAACCGCCATCGAAATTTCGATAGCGGCTTTTATTTTCCTCTTTATGTGGTAGGGGCAACTTATTTTGCCAATGGTACGTAACCTACTTTATTAACAATTGCTTGTCCTTCGGCAGACAATACAAAATTTACAAGAGCTGTATAGTTTTTTTCTTTTGCTTTTTCGTAATAGAAATACAATGGACGAACAATTGGATATGTTTTGTTCATAGCTGTTGCCAACGATGGTGCAACGAAGTTTTTACCATCAAAAGAAACATGTACTGCTTTTACACTGCTATTCAAATAAGCCAATCCTACATAACCAATAGCACCTTTTGTCTGACTAACAGATTGGATAATTGCTCCGGTAGCCGGCATACTTAGGATTGAACTCATATAATTTTTGTTTTTCAATACATGTTCTTTGAAAAACTCGTATGTACCTGAACTTGTTTCGCGTGAATAAGGAGTAATTTTAAGGTCAGCACCACCAACTTGTTTCCAGTTAGTAACTTTACCTGTAAATATATCTTCCAATTGTTGACGAGTTAATTTTTCAACACCGTTTGAAGGGTTAATAACAACTGCCAATGCATCATAAGCAATAATTTTCTCAACGATAGATTTACCTGCTTCCTGACATTTTGCTTTTTCATCAAATTTCATACTACGTGATGCCATAGCTATTTCAGTTGTACCTTCGAGTAAGGCTGCGATACCAACACCACTACCACCACCAATAACGGTTACCGATTTACCTGTTTTTTTACCGAAAGCTTCTGCTTCTTTCTGAGCCAGAGGCAACACGGTGTCACTACCTTTAATTTTTTGTGCATAGAACGATGGAGCGATTGCGCATACCATCATTACTGATAAAATAAGTTTTTTCATTTTTTTGTTATTTATTTTTTTTGTAACTTGTAACTAAATACTTGTAACTGTTTTTTAGAATTTATATTGCATACGAACTGTCAACACATTGTCAGTTAAGTCTGCCA
>CAZEEB010000007.1:0-22999 GCA_964511245.1 uncultured Paludibacter sp. | reverse complement strand
ATGGATTCGGTTTTGATATAAACAACAACGGCCGTCCAGATTCTTATGGTATAATTAGTATGAAAGAACAAATTAGACAGATTAATGGTCATTTTTGTATCAACTCAAAGCTTGGTGAAGGTACCACGGTGTCAGTTGAAATCCCTATATTGACTTCAAGTATAATTAATTATGCAACAACCTAGTGATACCAAAGTGATAGAAGACAATGTAAAAACAAGCTGTATCCATAAATTTAACTAGCCGTTATTGCGAATAAAAATTCATAAAATAACGGCTAGTTAAATTTAGTATGTTACGATATTATCACATTCCGTCTTCAATATTCCATACAAAGGCTCGAATGCCCATTGTATCTGAAGTTGCATCTAATAAACGTAAATCAGCCAGTATATTCTTTACCTTTTCTTTGTCAACAATTGTAAGAATTGAAGAATTTTGAGATGGCCATGCATGACTACCATAATGTGGTTCACCTGTTTTTGTACCACGCCCTAAAACAGCTTCCCAACCTGTAAAACCTCTTACATTGTTTGCTCTTAATATGTCAAGAATTTGTTCATAATATGCCTGATCGAAGGCAATAAATATTGATTTCATGTTTGATTACGATTTAATTATGAATAATTAAAAATTAGTTACTGCATTTTTTTCAAATGCATTTTTTTTCAATTTACGGTGCTGACGTTTTACTCCACTACCTGCAAACATGGTGTAAATGGTAGGTACAATCAACAAAGTAAGCATAGTAGAAACTGTTAAACCGCCAATAACTGTGATAGCCATGGGTCTCCACATTTCAGAACCTTCACTAGTGCTTATTGCCAAAGGTAACATTCCTAAAATAGCAGTCAAACTTGTCATTAATACCGGACGAAGTCGGGATTTTCCACCATTTACTACTGCCCGAATAACTCCCATTCCACGCTCTCGGTTAAGATTTATATAATCTACCATCACAATTCCATTTTTCACTACAATACCCACAAGCATAATTACCCCAACAAATGTCATTACATTAAAAGTACTACCTGTTATAAACAATGCTAAAATTACACCGGAAATTCCAAATGGAATTGAGAACATAATTATAAATGGATAAGTTAATGATTCAAATTGCGAGGCCATAACTATAAATACCAGCAAAATAATAATTAAAAAAAGTGCACCTAAATCACCAAACGATTCTTGCTGGTCTTTAAACGAGCCTGCAATAGTAGCATATACATCAGAAGGAATATTTATTTGAGCTAATTCAGCATCAATTGCTTTTACTGCTTTATCCAAAGTTGTACCTGAAACTGTTGAAGATACTGTAATTACACGTTGTCGATTTTTTCGCTCAATGGTTGGTGGAGTATAGCGTTCAACAACTTTTCCTAAGTCTTTCAATCGTATAGCTTGCCCTTGGTTATTGTAAATCATTATGTTTTCAATAGCTTCAAGCGATTCACGGTATTGTGGTGCATAAGCAACTTCGATTGAATATTCCTCCCCATCTTCTCGAAAGAGCGATGCAGTAAGTCCATTTATTCGGTTTCGTAAGTAATTCGAAGCAGTTGCAACATTTAAACCATTTAAAGCTAATTTTTCTCTGTCAAATTCTACCTGATATTCAGGTCTATAATCTTCGCGACTTACTTTTGTATTTACAAGGCCTGGAATTTTAGCTAATCTTTTGGATAATTCTGACGCAACTTTATCGGTTTGTACAAAATCATAACCATAAATTTCCACATCAAGGGTTGATTGACCACCCATCATACTCATTCCACCACCTGCAATTACATTCGATTTCCGAATATCAGGAATTCGCTTAATATCTTTTCGCAAACTATCACAAATTTCAAATATTGTATGTTTACGTAAGTGTTTGGCATTTAATCTTATCGAAAAGGAAGCTATATTACTTGCATTTTGTTGAAACGACCCCCACATGTTTTTACTACTGGCTTGTCCTACATTGTAGTTAATCATTTCCATTTCAGGGTATTTCTTTTTCCAATCGGAAGTTAATTTTGCACATACCTCTTTTGAAAGTTCCATTCTTGAACCAACTGGCATTTCTATGGTAGCAGCAATACGTGCATTATCTTGAGACGGAAAATTTTCGGTTCCAATTAAGCCTGTAAATGCGGGCACTAATGTCAAGATAAAGAAAAGTGTAGCAATTCCCATTACCGACCACCGGTGTCGAACAGCCCAATTGACTAAATTTGAATATTTATCATCCAATTTATCTAAAAACCGTTCAATTGGTCCATAAATAATCTTAAAAGTCTTACTTTGTTTTGGATTCAATCTTAACATTTGTGAGGCCAACATGGGAGTGAGAGTCAACGCACAAACCATAGATACTGTAATAATGATTGTAACCATCCAACCCAATTGTGCAAACATTACACCAGCCATTCCACTAATCATTGTAAGTGGAAAAAATACCGCAATAATGGTAAGTGTAGAAGCAATAATTGAAACTGCTACCTCATTTGTGCCTTGAACCGAAGCACTCTTGGGCCTACTACCACGTTCAATATGAGTTGTAATATTTTCCAAAACTACAATTGCATCATCTACCACAAGACCAATAGCCAGCGAAAGCGAACTTAGTGAAATGATATTGAGTGTTCCGCCCGTAGTACCGAGGTAAATAAAGGCTGCAATAAGTGATACCGGAATGGTAAGTATGATAATAACTGTGGCTCTCCAACGTCCTAAAAAGAACAATACTACCAACATTACAAAGAACAATGCATATAATACCGTTTCAGTCAATCCATTTATTGTTTGTATAATGCTTTCAGAAGTATCAAAAACCATGTTTAATTTCACATCTGCCGGAAGTGTTTTTTGAATTGCCGGCAATGCTTTTTTCACTGCTTTTGCAATTTCCACAGTATTTGAACCCGATTGTTTTTGTACCACAATAGAAGCACCTTGAATTCCATTGGTGTAACTTTCTTGAATTCTATCTTCTTTACTATCAAACACTTTAGCTACATCCGACAAATAAATGGTTTTACTTCCTGAAGTTCCAACTACAATTCTATTAAGTTCTGATACATCCTTAAATTCACCTTGTACTCTCAATGAATATGTTTCGCTACCAATCTCCATAGAACCAGCCGGCGTATTTACATTTTCCATACGAATATATTGCGCAATACCTTCAATGGTCATGTGATAAGCTTCAAGTTTCACAGGGTCAACATAAACCTGTATTTCACGTTGTGGAGCACCGGTAATCGACACGGAGCCAACACCATTTATTCGAGCTAATGGATTGGCAACGTTATCATCTAAAATTTTGTACAAAGCCGGAAGACTTTGATTGGCAGTAGCCGACATCATTACCACCGGAATCATATCAGTACTAAATTTGAAAATAATAGGATTCCCAACACCAGCTGGTAAAAATGATTTCACTAAATCAAGTTTATTTCTGATATCATTTGTAACTACATTAATATCAAGACCATAATCAAATTCAAGTGTTATAATTGAGCGGTTTTCTTTCGAAGTTGACTTAATACTTTTTAAGTTTGATACTGTATTGAGTGAACTTTCTAATGGACGTGTAACATTTGTTTCAATATCCGAAGCACTGGCACCATCATAAGTTGTCATAACCATAATGGTGTTTGTTTCAATTTTTGGCAACAAATCTATTGGTAATTTCTGAAGTGAAAATAAACCTAATACAACAACTGCTACAAATATTAATGCAGTCATTACCGGCTTTTTTACTGAACTTTCATATATACTACTCATAATGAATTATTTACATTTAAATTATTTAACTACTTTCACGTCACAGCCATCTACTAATTTAGATTGGCCTGCTACCACAATTTCTTCGCCTGCTGTTAGTCCGGATAAAATCTCAAAATTAGCATCAATTCTGCGTCCAATTTCCACTTGTTTGAATTTTACCTTACCGTTGCTGTAAATATAAATATATTTTGCTCCGGAGCCCGATTGTTTTACTACTGATTGATCGGGAACAACTACATGTTTTACTTTTCCAAATTCTAGTTTAACACGTGCAAACATACCTGGTCGTATTTTATTATTAGCATTAGCCAATTTAATTTCAATAGGAAAAGTACGAGTGCGTTCATCAATTGTTGGATAAATCAAATTTACTTTTCCTTGAAAATCTTGTCCGGCAAATACATCAAATTTTACATCAATAGGCATACCCATTTTCACTTGTGAATAATAAGACTCAGACACGTTAATCAATAATTTAACCGGACTGATATTCATGACGGTTAATACTGGAATTTGTCCACTATACATATCACCATTATCGTAGTTACGAGCAGTGATTATTCCTGAAATTGGACTTAAAAGATAGGTATTCTCTGACAAGTTTTTTAAATTGGTTTGTGCCAAATCCAATTGCAATTTTGCATTGTCAAGTTCCTGCTGTGATGCTCCTCCAACATTAAATAATTCCTGAACACGTTTATATACTCTTTTTAGATTGTCAATTTGAGATTCAAGATTGGAAAGATTTGCAACATCCATCTGTACCAATTTCTGGCCTTTCGATACACGTTGCCCTACTTCAACTAAAATTTCACGAATACGACCAGGGGACGATGGAGCAATGCTGTTTTTTGTATCAGCCTGTACGGTGGCGGTTAATTCATAAAGTTGTTCAACTTCTTTTTCTACAGCTGTTTGAGTTCTGATGTTTGGTATTTCAACTACTGAAACAATCTCTGATTTAGTTGATTTCTTACATGATGTTAATCCGATAATTAATACAATTGTAAGCATTCCGATTAAATTAATTTTTTTCATATTTTTAATTTTTAATTTATATTCTACTTTTTTGTTTATATGATTATTTTCCTAATAATTTTTCCAAATCAGATTTTGCAGATAAATAATCAAATATAGATTGATTATACATTAAACCGGCTTGAATCAATGCAAGTTCTGAATTTGATAAATCCAAAAAAGTATTTGATCCAACTTCATACATTTTTTTTGATATCGATACCGCTTTTTCTGCCTGCCTTAAACCCTGAATGTTAGATTCAATTTTTTCAATTGATTTTTTAATATTATCCAAATATGATATAGCTTGCATTTCCAAACTTCTTCGTAAGTTGTCACGCTGATCTTTCAACTGGTCTTGTTGAATTTTTAATTGTTTTTCTTTATATACCCGAGCACCACCCTGAAAAATTGGAATTGATAACTGTAGTGCTGCAGTTGAAGTTGGGAACCATTTTAAAGTAACATTGTCATTTCCCATAGACATATATGCATAATTAAAACTTGCAGCTAGGGTAGGCCACCAAGCAGCTTTTTGTATTTTTAATGCATGGTCAAGTTGTTTTGATTTGATATCAAATTGATTCAAATCGGTATTTGTTTTTAAACTTGTTGTGTCAATTTGTAAAACATCGCCATACATATTTTTTTGAAAATTATCCAAACTACCTTCCACTTTTAATCCGGTAAACATATCTACTCCCAAAAGCATTTTTAATTGTAATTTGCTCATATTCACTGCACTTTCAGCCGATACGAGGTTGGAGCTTGCATTTTTAACTTGTACATCGGCTCGTATCCATTCAAATTCAGATACAGAACCTTGTTTAAATTTATTAGCTATAATCCGAGCATTTTCAGACGCATTTAAAAAGCTTCGTTTAAAAACATTGTATTGGTCTTGCGTCAACAGAATAGTATAATATGCTTTTGTTACTTGGTTTACAAGTGATAATTTAGATGATCGGGCTGATTCTAAGGCTAATTTTGCATCTGTTTCTGTCATTTTCAGTGAAGCCCATAATGTGGGCGAAATAATAGGCATAGAAGCAGATAATCCTGCATTGAACGTATTGTCTTGTCCCATTTCAAATCCATCTGGATTAGATGGCATACCTGGTATTGAAAAAAACACACGTTGTTTTAAAAAAGCCCGTTGATATGATCCAGAAGCAGATATATTAGGAAATAAAGCTGCAAATTTCTCTTTTTTTGAGTAATCTACCCGTTCAATTTCCTTGTTGGCCACTCGTATTGTAGGGCTTCCATTCATTGCAATTTCTAAAGCTTTCGAAAGTGATACTTTGAGGGTATCTTGTGCACTTACTAAGCTAAATGGCATAATACTTAAAAGTAAAAAAGCCACTGCATTTTTTTTAATAAATTGTTTTGCATTCATTTTTTTATATTTGTTATAAGTTATTGTTCGGTTTTATTATAATTTTCTTCCATATATTTCAATCCTTTTTCATTTGCAATAAGATGTATCATTAGATCAATGAAAAAATCTATTAATCTTCTTTTTGTGTATTTTTTTGAATCCTGACTCATTAATTCAAAAGTATTCTTAATTTGTATGGAATGAAAAAATGAAATAAGTTCTACATCTAAATCACTTCTGTAATACCCTTCTTCAATTCCTTGCTTTAAATTCATTTCAAAACCTGCTCTAATTTCATCTCGTTTAATGATTTCATATTTTTCATGAATTTTTGGGTAATATTTTTCCAAATCATAACACATTGCCAAGGATGTGTGTTCTCCATTTTTCTTTATTTCTTTGATTATAAGGATTAAAGAGTCAATTGCATTTTTGTTTTTGAAAATTTTTCCATACTTTTCTAAATTCAAGGTTCGTTGTTGAGTCAATACAGCATCTACTAAATCTTCTTTTTGAGGAAAAAATGTATAAAAGGTTTTTTTTGAAATTCTTAGTTCGGTACAAACATTATCTATCGAAATACTACGAATTCCATATTGCTCAAATAAACGGCTAGCTGTACTTATAATTGATTCCTGCTGATTGTCCATATTTTTTTAGATTAAAACGCTGCAAAATTATATATTTATTTTATTTAAACAATCAAAAAATGAATTTCTTTTTAAACTATTTTCATTTAGAAAACGAATACTATTGAATATCAAATGTTTAATAAATATTTTATGGAAACGTTTAATGTTTTAAAGTTTCCAAGTTTCCATTTAAATAACAAAAAACCCCTGAAAAGGTTTTCAGAGGTTTTGTTAAATTAGAGATTTTTTTTATTTTCTAATTTTGTTTATTAAACTTATCTTTTTCTCATATTCTTGTTTGCTCGATCTTTTACCATACCCATATCCGTAACCGTAACTAGTAGAACTTTCACTTACCCCATTCAATACTACTGACATATTATTGAGTTTTTTGTGATCATAAATTTCATTTATAAGTTCTGAAGCCTCGCGAGGAGTATATTTCTCACGTGCCACGTAAATACAATTATCAACAAGTCGATTAAGTAAATAAGTGTCTGATACTAACCCAATTGGAGCTGAGTCTACCACAATATAATCATACATTTCACGAAGTTTAATAAATAAATCATCAAGACGTTGATTCATTATAAGTTCTGCCGGATTTGGAGGGATTGGTCCTGCCGGTATTACATCGAGATATGCATGAAGTTTTGATGGAATTATTATATCATTAACAGTATATGTTTCATCAGAAATAAACATGGTAATTCCTCTTTCTTTTGATAAATGAAGATATTCACCCAACATCGGACTTCGAATATCAAGTCCTACTAAAACCACCTTTTTCTTCATCAAAGCAAGTGACATTGCTAAATTTATAGATGTAAATGATTTTCCTTCCCCACTAATACTTGAAGTAACCAAAATAACTGGATTTTCCTTCCCTGCAAGCATAAATTGCATGTTAGTTCTAATAATTCTAAACATCTCAACGATTGGTGTAGTTTTACCCTCTTGTACTACTACTACATCGAGTTCCTTCTTTAAGCCAATTGAGCCTAAATATGGTGCTTTCACTAATCGTTTAAGTTCCTTACTATCACTAATTTTATTATTAAGCAACTCTATAATATAGATAATAATAATTGGAATAATTAGTCCGAAAATTAACGATATCAATAGCACCATATTACGTTTTGGAGCGATTGGAGCTAATGTGGTAAATGCAGCATCTACTGTTTTAGCCGACGGTACAGTACTTGCAAGTGAAAGTGCATTTTCTTCTCTTTTTTGCAACAAATACAAATATAATTTTTGTTTAATTTCTTGTTGCCGTTTTATTTCAATAAATTGTCTTTCTTGAGTTGGAACATTATTAATTTTTGATGCAAATTGATTATTTTTAGCCTGTAAGTCACGTTTTGAAATTTTTAAACCATCCTTAATACTTCCAATACTAGTTATAATACTAAATCGCAATTCTTTCAATTGTTCCTCCATTTGCATCATCACCGGATTTCTATCGTTTGATGTGCGTTTTAACTTCATGCGCTCCAGTAAAGCTTTGTTATAATCTTGAATCAATAATACTAATGACTTATCCTCAATTCCTAAATTTGCAGGAACTAAGTCGTATTGATGTTTATTATTTTTTACATGAGTCTCAATATAACCAACTAAATTCAATTGGGTTTCAATTTCAGCCTGTTTTTCATCATATGTACTTGCAGATTTTACATACAATTCAGCTTCGGAAGTGATATCAGTAAGTTTATTTCTTTTTTTATAATTCTCTACATTTACTTCAACATCTTGTAATTCGCTTGCTATTAACTTTAATCTTTCTTGAACAAACATGGCTGTATTGGTTGCAAGTAAATTTTTATCATTTATTGCATCCAAATTATATAACTCAACTAATTTATTTAAAATTGCTTCAGCTTTTTTGGAATTTGCTGCCACGGTTGACAGACTTATTGCATTTGATTTTTTATTTACCGCACTAACTTTTATGGATGCACAATATTTCTCAACTAAATTTCGGATAGGAAAGCTTTCAATTTTATAATTAAAATTTTTAGGCAATCTTGACATTTGAACTAATTGTAAACTACCCACAACTGTTTGTAGAGGTTTTGAGAATGAATTTACATCAAACGATTGTTTCAACATTCCGTATATTACTTTTATTGAATAACCCTCTTTGTTCGTTTTTATTTTTATTTCAAGTTTTTGTTTAAGCGTATCATTGAATGACTTTGGAGTTATTAGTTTTAACGGTACCAAAGGATATTGTTCGATTTTTCGTAATCCAATTTTGCTATAATATTCAGTCTCCAATTGTAATGATTTTATAACACTCTGAGTAAGCTCTTTTGAAGTTAAAACCTGAATTTCATCTTCTACCTCTTTCGAAGTACCAGAAACCCCAAAACCTTCAAGCATAGACATATCTATCAAATTTTTACTTGAAGTGGCATCTTTTCTAAGTAAAATGGTTGATTGTACTTGATAGGTTTCATTAGTTGTTTTTAAATATAAAAAAGCCAATGATACACAACAAATTATAGATATCAGAAACCAATACCATTTGTGAGAAAGTTTAATCAACAATTCCCTGATATTGACATTATCAACAACTTGATTATTTGAATTTGTATTATTATTTTCCATGTTTAATGAATTTCAGAATTTAAAATAATTTAGGCTAAAAAAATAATTATGACATTTTATTTTGTGATTGAAAAAATCACTGCAACCGTAGTAACTAAGGTAGATACAGCTGATAAATACAGAGATATGTTCTGTGAACCAATAGATTTCACTTTATTTGGTTCAATATAAATCACATCGTTTTGTTGCAAGTAAAAGTATGGAGATTTAAATATATCATCAGAGTTTAGATTTAACCTTACAAATTCTAATTTACCATTATTTTCGCGAGTCAACAACACGTTTTGACGTTTTCCATAAATAGTCATATCGCCAGCTAAACCCAGTGCATCAAGTATTGTAATGCGCTCATTGCTAATAGAATACTGACCAGGGCGCAAAACTTCACCCAATACAGTTACTTTATAATTCATAAACTGAATGGTAACAATGGCATTTTTTAAATAGGGTGAAAGTTGGTCATTAATAAACTTAATTGCTTGTGATTTTGTCAAACCAGCTAGTTTCAATGTTCCAATTACTGGAAAATTTATGTTTCCACTAATGTCAACTAAGTAAGATTGTAATGTGGGTGCAGAATATAATTGATCACTACCTGGAGTGGCATACGATACAAGAGGAAGATTAAATGGAGCAACAGCAAGTGGGTCTAAACCGGTAATTGTAATGGAAAGCATATCACCCGGACAGATACTTGCTTCGTGTATTTTATAAAACTTTTTATTAATTGAATCAGCCGAAAGTGAGTTTACTCCATTAAAATAGGCTATTTCCTTTTGAGAAGAACAAGAAGCAACGAAAATTATAATTAAAAAAAAAGCAATTAAGTGGATGTTTTTCATGAATAATATGTATTTTGGTTTTTGTCAAGTTCGAATAAATAACTCTATACGAATGAAATAAATAATTAATTAACACAGCATTTTTATTTTTGATACAAAAGTACTTAAATCCTTTCCAATATGCAAGTTATTATTTATCTGATCTAGAAAAGTCTATAAAGTTCAGAAAATATTATATTTCTGCAAGTATACAACGAAAATACTTTAACTCTAGTATATTTAAGTTTTTATTTATCAATTAATACATACAACAGAAAAGCTCATATACCTTATTTTCAATCAATTGACAATTTATCTGTTGAATGTTAAAGTATAAATTTAACCACAATCAAGAATTTAACTCTTTATTGGGCAATAAAACAATTTATTTTTAATCTGAATACTATATAAAATTCTTATCTAACTGTAAATCAAATTAATATTAGATATTTTAATATTTTTAGCATTTTTTTTTGCGAAATTGTTTTGTGAAATAAAAAAAATGCAGTACGTTTATTGCAGTTTTTGAAAATTAATTTTTATAACAATTCTAATACTTTTTGTCATGACAAAAACGATAACATTCAACGAACTGCGCAGAGTAAAGGATGCGCTCCCAAGTGGTAGTATGACCAAGATTGCAGAAGAACTTGGTCTGGAAAAAGAAACAGTACGTAACTATTTTGGTGGACACGACTATAAAGATGGGAAAAGTTGTGGTGTACACATTGAACCAGGACCAGATGGTGGATTAGTAATGTTAGATGACACTGAAATTCTGGATATTGCAATGCGAATTTTAGAATCACAAAAATCATAATTTGCTTTATGAAATAATTGAAAGCAGTGACAATTTTATTCACTGCTTTCTTTTTTTTAGATAGATAAACTTTTAAATAAAAATAATGGAAAAATTTTCAGAATGTCTTTATTGCCAGCGTAACGAGTTACAAAAAAGTTTAATGATTAAAATCTGCGATTTAAGCGTATCAACACTCTTTTTGTTTAAAGAACAAAGTCATCCAGGTCGATGTATAGTTGCTTATAATAATCATATAAATGAACTGTTTGAACTCGATGATAATGAACGTAATGCATTTATGGCAGATGTTTGTCGTACAGCAAAAGCAATACAAAAAGTATTTTCTCCTACAAAAATTAATTATGGCGCATATTCAGATAAATTAGCTCATTTACATTTTCACATAGTTCCAAAATATGAGGGGGAATTTGGATTTGGTGGAGTTTTTGAAATGAATCCACAAAAAACCTATTTAACTGAAACTGAATATAGTGATACAATTTCTAAAATTGCAAATGCATTATAAATGATTCTGCCAGAAGCTTTTGTCCATAGAACAAAAAAAATACTGGGTGAGTATTATTCTGATTTTTTGATTGCATTAGATCAAGATACCCCAATAAGTATAAGAATAAATAATAAAATTAATTATAACCCATCAAATTTAAAAGTACCTTGGTGTGAATTAGGTTTTTATTTAAATAAAAGGCCGCTTTTTACTGCTGATCCGCTATTTCATGCAGGCGTATATTATGTACAGGAAGCCAGTTCAATGTTTTTGGAACAAATTGTAAAACAGCATTTTCCGAATGCTTTAACTGTACTCGATTTATGTGCAGCTCCTGGAGGAAAATCAACTTTATTATCACAGAATTTAATAGAAAATAGTTTATTAGTTAGTAATGAGATAAACAGATCCAGAGCTTATATACTTGCTGAAAATTTAATTAAATGGGGTAATTCAAATGTTGTGGTAACCAATAATGAACCAAAAGATTTTGCAAAACTAAGTGGATTTTTTGATGCTATTGTTATTGATGCTCCATGTTCTGGTGAAGGTATGTTTCGTAAAGATTCAGGTGCCATTAATGAATGGTCGGAATATAATGTAAACATGTGTGCTGCTCGTCAACGCGATATAGTTTCGTCAGTTTGGGATTGTCTGAAACACGAAGGCATTTTAGTTTATAGTACTTGTACATTTAATACTGAAGAAAACGAAGAAAATGTAAAGTGGATTTGCAATGAACTTGGTGCAGAAGTTTTAAAAGTTGACTTACAAAACCTAAATACAATTACTACAAGTGATGTAGGATATAGATTCTATCCACACAGAGTTAAAGGAGAAGGATTTTATATTTCAGTTCTGAGAAAAACACAAATTCAGAATCAAAACTATAAAAATAAAATCTCAGGCAAACAATTGAGATTTAATCAAATTAAAATTGAATATTGTAATTTATCATTAATTAATCCAGACGGATGGATTATAATAAACGAGAATAATTTGATTAATGCTTATAATAAAGATCGTATAAATGATTATTTGCTATTAAATAAATTATTCAAATGTATATATTCGGGTTTATTTATAGGCGAGTTTAAAGGAAAAGATTTTATTCCTTCGGCAAATATAGCCTTGTCGAAAAAACTTGACCATAATTCGATTATTTGGGTTGAAGTGGACATTAATACTGCAATCAAGTTTCTGAGAAAAGATGCAATTTCTTTTCCCGATTTAAGTCAAGGATATATTTTAGTGTGTTATCATGGCTTAGGATTGGGTTGGGTTAAAAATTTAGGTAATCGCTGTAATAATCTTTATCCTCACGAATGGCGGATAAGAATGAATATTGGAAATTAAAAAAATGGAGCTACTTTTTTTGGGAACCGGAACATCTACGGGTGTGCCACAAATAGGGTGTAAATGTAAAGTTTGTAAATCTATTGATTTAAAGGACAACAGATTACGTGCTTCAGTCTTAATTTTAGAAGGAGATACCAAAATTTTAATTGACAGTGGTCCTGATTTGCGCCAACAGCTTTTAAATTATAACATAAAAACTCTGAGTGGAATTCTTTTAACACATGCGCATTATGACCATATTGGTGGTTTAGATGATGTAAGACCTCTTGGAGAAATTCAACTATATGCAGAGAAAAATGTTTTAACTATAATAAAACGAAATATGCCTTATTGTTTTGTTGATAAACGATATCCTGGCGTACCGACAATCCATTTAAATGAAATTATAGAGCAACAATTTATAGTTAAAGATTTAGTAATACAGCCTATTCGAATTCAACACGCTGCTTTGCCAATTTTAGGATTTAGGTTTGGTAGATTAGCTTATCTCACTGATGTAAAGAAAATTGAAGAAAATTCCCTGGAACTTTTAAAAAATTTGGATGTACTGGTAATTAATGCATTAAGAGCAAATAAACACATTTCACATTTATCGGTTGAAGAAGCATTGAATTTGGCTAAAGTAATTGGAGCAAAACAAACATATTTTACACACATTAGTCATGATATGGGATTACATGAATTAGTTGAAAAAGAATTGCCCGAAACTATACATTTGTCGTATGATGGATTGAAATTAACTCTGAATTAATTATGTATTAAAATAAAGTTTTTCTAAATTTAACATGAAAATGCATAAACAAAAATTCATTTTATTATTTTTTGGAATAATCAATTTATCGTCTTGTACTAAATTATTATATACTAGTCTTGATGTTTTACGTCCTGCAAAAGTTGAATTTAATACCGAAGCCAATAATTTGTCAATTATCAACAATACCGTCATTCAACCTCAAAATGTAGGTCATAAAACCATTTTGTTAGATGGAAAAACGCAAAATATAAGTGTTTTAACCGATAGTCTTGCAATATTTTGTTTAACTTCAATGACAGAAGAGTTAGAAAGCAAAGGTTTTTTTCAAACAGTGAAACTCAACCCAAACACGATTAATAATTCAAAAGAATTTTCAAAACCTGAGAAATTATCAAATGAAAATGTAGTAAAAATTTGCAATTTAAATAATACAAATGTTGTTTTATCGCTCGACAGAATTAAGGTTTCGGATGATTTAAAAGAATATTATTTAGCCGAAAATTCCACATATCTTAATTCTCTTGAAGTAAAATTTGAAACAAATTGGAGCATACATTACTTAAACAATTCTGATGTTAAAACAGTAAATTTCAAAGATACACTTTATTGGGAAACTGAGTCATACAGCAGAATGAAAGCAAGCAGTGAACTTCCGAGTAGAGAGGATGCTTTGATTGATGGTGCTTTAGAAATTGGGCGTAAAAGTGTAAATCGATTTATACCGTATTGGGAGAAAGTTGACCGCTATTTCTTCTCGTCGGAAAACAAAATGATAAAACGAGGATTAGACTCAATTTATGTTAAAAACTGGGATTCGGCAATAGATTTATGGAAATCTGTTTTTCAAATCACTAAAAGCTCAATGATACAAGCAAAGGCAGCTAATAACATAGCAGTTGCTTATGAAATTACCGGTGATATTAACAATGCAATCGACTATGCAACAAAAGCACTATATTCATACAGTAAACTCACAATCATTGATTATCAAACATTTATTAGACTATCAGAATACTTAAATGAATTGAATAAACGTAAAAATGAAATTAGAATACTTAAAAAGCAACTTGGAGATTAAGTTTTAAAACAAAAATATTCTCAAAAACAAACTTTCACACCAAAAACTCAAAAAAATGATAACAAAAGCTGATGAGATTTTACTTAACAAGAAAGGTATATCTGCTGAAATGATAAATGAACAGTTACAAGCATTTGATAAAGGTTTTCCATATTTGAAAATACAGAGTTCTGCCGAATCTGGTAATGGAATAATTGAAGTAACTGAACTTGACATTTCAAATTATTTAACTGTTTGGGATGAATACCTTAAAACTGATTCTATAATTATTAAGTTCGTTCCAGCATCAGGGGCTGCCAGTAGAATGTTTAAAGATCTTTTTGAGTTTATCGAAAAAGAGAATAATGAAAATTTAACGGGATTTGAACATTTATTCTTTAACGAATTAAAAAGATTTGCATTTTTCGATGAACTCAATGAAAAATGTAAATTAAACAATGGCAAATCAATTGATGATTTAATCAATTTAAAACTTTACAAACCAATTGTTGAAAACTTATTATTTTCGTTAGGACTTAATTACGGTTCATTGCCCAAAGGTTTGTTGCGGTTTCACTCATACGGAATGGAAAAACGCACTCCCATGCAAGAACATTTAGTAGAAGGAGCACTTTATGCAGTAAGTAAAACCGGTATTGCTAATATTCATTTTACTGTATCAACAGAACATAGAGATTTGTTTATTAATCATTTACAAGATTCTCTTCCATTTTTTGAAAGTAAATTTGATGTAAAATTTAATGTGAGTTTTTCAGAACAAAAACAATCAACCGATACACTGGCAGTTGACGAAAACAATCAACCTTTCAGAGAGAATGGTAAACTAATTTTCAGACCAGGTGGTCATGGTGCTTTGATTGAAAATCTGAATGATTTGAATGGTGATATAGTTTTTATCAAAAATATTGATAACGTTGTGCCTGATTCGCTTAAAGCAAATACGGTAAAGTTTAAAAAAGTAATAGCCGGTCTGTTAGTAAACCTTCAAAAACAATGTTTTGCATATTTAAATGAACTGGAAAATGATACTATTTCGTACACAAAATTATCAGTAATTGCACAATTTTGTGAAGTTAGACTAAATAATCATCATACGGATATACATTCGCTTTCACATAATGAATTGAAAAAATATCTCATTTCAAAACTGAATCGACCAATTAGAGTGTGTGGTATGGTAAAAAATGTAGGTGAACCTGGTGGCGGACCTTTTCTGACGGTAAATTCAGATGGAACTATCTCTCCTCAGATTCTTGAAAGTTCACAAATTGATTTAAATAATCCGATTGATAAAGAAAAAATGCTAAAATCTTCACATTTTAATCCTGTGGATTTGGTATGTAGCATTAAAAATTATAAAGGTGATAAATTTGATTTGATAAAATTTGTGGATAAAAACACTGGATTTATCTCACATAAATCAAAAAATGGTAAAGAACTTAAAGCACTTGAATTACCCGGGCTTTGGAATGGAGCAATGAGCAACTGGAATACAATTTTTGTTGAAGTTCCAATTGAAACATTTAATCCTGTAAAAACAGTAAATGATTTATTGAGACCACAACACCAATAAATCAGTTGACATTTTATAGTTCACAATAAAGAAAAAAATTAACGGGTTTAATCTTTTTGATTAAACCCGTTTTACATAATAGTTGTTTTTTTCTAGCAATAAACTGTCAATTGTCAACTGAATTACACTATCAATTTCTTATAACGGATCCGTTTGGGACTATCATCACCAAGTCTCATTTTTTTGTTTTCTTCATATTCAGAGTAGGATCCCTCGAAAACAAAAACATCAGAATTGCCTTCAAAAGCAATAATGTGAGTACAAATTCGGTCGAGGAACCAACGGTCGTGGCTGATAACAACTGCACATCCTGCAAAAGCTTCAAGTCCTTCTTCCAACGCACGCAGGGTATTCACGTCAATATCGTTGGTTGGTTCATCGAGCAGCAACACATTGGCTTCTGATTTGAGCGTGATAGCCAAATGCAGACGGTTACGCTCACCACCCGACAGTACCCCGCAGAGTTTTTCCTGATCGCCACCGGCAAAATTGAAGCGCGACAGGTAAGCACGGGCATTAATTTCTTTTCCACCCACGCGGATATATTCAGTTCCTCCTGAAACTACCTGATAAACGGTTTTCTCAGGGTCAATGTCGGTGTGACTTTGGTCAACATAGCCAATTTTAACGGTTTCGCCAATTTCGAATGTTCCTTTATCGGCTTTTTCAATTCCCATCATCATTCGAAACAGAGTAGTTTTACCTGCACCATTTGGTCCAATTATTCCTACTATTCCGTTTGGAGGAAGCATAAAGTTCAAATTATCAAATAGCAATTTCTCTCCAAAAGCTTTCGAAACAGCAATTGATTCAACCACTTTATTTCCTAAACGAGGACCATTAGGTATAAAAAGTTCAAGTTTTTCTTCTTTCTCGCGTTGATCTTCATTGATTAACTTATCATACGCTTCTAAACGGGCTTTACCTTTGGCATGACGAGCTTTTGGAGCCATTCGAACCCATTCAAGTTCGCGCTCCAAAGTTTTACGCCGTTTACTGGCTTGTTTTTCTTCACCAGCCATTCGAGCCGTTTTCTGCTCCAACCACGATGTGTAATTTCCTTTCCACGGAATACCTTCACCACGATCAAGTTCCAGAATCCAGCCCGAAACATTATCGAGGAAATATCGGTCGTGAGTAATGGCAATAACCGTTCCGGAATACTGTTGGAGATGGTTTTCCAACCATTCAACCGATTCAGCATCGAGGTGGTTAGTAGGCTCATCGAGCAACAAAATATCAGGATTACGAAGCAACAAACGGCAAAGCGCCACCCGGCGACGCTCACCACCCGACAAATTTTCAATTTTCCAGTCTTCAGGTGGACAGCGCAGCGCATCCATGGCACGTTCCAGTTTATTATCCAGGTTCCACGCATCAGCATGATCGAGTAACTCTTGTAATTCGCCCTGACGAGCAATTAGTTTATCAAAATCAGCATCTGGTTCGCCAAATTGTTCATTTATCTTATCATATTCTGCAATCATATCAACAATTTCCTGAACTCCTTCCTGTACAATTTCTTTCACAGTTTTTGTTGAATCAAGTTTGGGTTCTTGTTCCAAATAACCTACTGAATATCCATCTGAAAAAACAACTTCACCATCAAAACTTTTTTCGACACCAGCTATAATTTTCAATAAGGTTGATTTACCTGAACCATTGAGACCAATAATACCAATCTTAGCTCCGTAAAAAAACGAAAGATATATATTGTTTAAAACTTTTTTTTGGGGAGGAAACGTCTTGCTAACTCCTACCATCGAAAAAATCACTTTTTTATCATCTGCCATAATTATATGTAAATAATTTATAATTTTAAACTTAAATTAAACCTGCTTCTTTTAGTAGTATTTCCATTTCAACCTGTACTTTCTTTGCTTCATTCCGAGCTGCATCTACATAATTTTTTTCTGATGAAGCATAAATGATTTGCCTCGAAGAATTAACTAAAAGTCCACAACACTTTGTTAATCCATATCTTGCAACCTCTTCTAAACTACCACCTTGAGCACCAACACCCGGAACTAACAAAAAATGGTTTGGTACAATTTTGCGAATTTCAGAAAGCATTTCAGCTTTAGTTGCACCTACTACGTACATTATATTTTCATCAGTACCCCAATTGAGTGATGTTTTAAGCACTTTTTCAAAAAGCTTCTCACCAGTTACGGCATCTGTCATAAACTGAAAGTCGTAAGCTCCCTTATTTGAAGTTAATGCCAATAACGTAACCCATTTCCCAGCATAAGTAAGAAACGGAGTCACTGAATCTTCGCCCATATAAGGCGCCACAGTCACTGAATCGAATTCCATATTTCCAAAAAAAGTACGAGCATACATGGCCGATGTATTTCCAATGTCACCTCGCTTTGCATCGGCAATAATAAATTGGTCAGGATAATTATCATGGATATAATCAACTGTCCGTTCTAAAACCTCCCATCCTTCAAGCCCTAAACTTTCATAAAAAGCCAAATTTGGTTTAAAAGCAACACATAAATCAGCTGTAGCATCTATTATGGATTTGTTAAATTCGAAAATAGCATCATCCGATTCATCAAATAAGTGCTCAGGGATTTTATTCACATCAGTATCAAGCCCAACGCACAAAAAAGATTTTTTGCGCAGTATGTTTTCAAATAATTCTTGTTTAGTCATTTTATATTTTATCTATAATTACTAAAATCTGGTTTAATTGTATTCGTTTTAATTATATTTTCAGTATATTTTAAACAAAGTGGATGAAAAATATCGCCCAAAATATAGCTCCAGCTAATTGGATAACCTTGATTATCACCAAAGATATTACCCGGATTATTCTTTAAAGCTTCTGCATAATTATCCAATCTAATATGTAGTTCATCGTACCATTCTTTGCAAAATGGATTTTTAGGTCGGCATATATATGCGCAATTTCCTATAACCGAAAGATAATGTTTATGCATATCCAATTTCATATTTCCCTCTGCTTTTGCTAATGCCCGAGTCTTTATTTCACGATATCCCAGCAACCATTTTTTACTTTTTTCAAGTTTTTCGAATGCATTTACCCAATTTTTAGTGCACATTTTCACATCAGAATATCCACCACCAAAATGATACATAAAATAACAACGAAGATAATCAGATTTATGTACATGTGATAAGTATTCAAATGCTGAATGCAATGGATAATCTGATAAAATAAATGAGTCTAAATTTGTTGGAGTAACCAGAACCACTTCTACTCCTGCATTTTTCTTTATTGATTCAATACAACTTTTCCGATTATCTGACATTTCGTTTTCACCTGTCCAAAACACATATATTATTCGAGGAAATTTGAATAATTCTGCTTCAAATACTTTTGGAGTTGAAGACACAAATATATTCGCATATCTTTCTGGCTTATATTTGTAATTCAAAACCGACTGAAAAAGTAATTTGAATGGAAAAACTATATTGTCAATTAAAGGCTTACTCATTTATTAAAAAAATCAAAATATTGATTTGTATTACAATTCACTTTCTTTTAGTCTCTCTGCATTTTCTGCAATAATTAATTGATCAATAACAGATTGAATATCACCATTCATAAATGAAGATAAATTATAAATAGTAAAATTAATTCTGTGATCGGTAATTCTTCCTTGTGGATAATTATAAGTTCTAATTTTCGCAGAACGGTCACCGGTGGAAACCATCGTTTTTCGTTTAGAACCAATTTCGTCAAGGTACTTTTGATGTTCAATTGCATAAAGTCGTGAGCGAAGTTCATTCATAGCTTTTGCCTTATTTTTATGTTGCGATTTCTCATCCTGGCACTGAACTGTAGTTCCTGTTGGTATATGAACTAACCGAATGGCAGAATAAGTGGTATTTACCGATTGACCACCTGCACCTGATGAGCAAAATGTATCAACTCGTACATCTGATTCTTTTAACTCATAATCAAATTCTTCCATTTCAGGTAATATTGCTACTGTAGCTGCTGAAGTATGAACTCGTCCTTGTGTTTCAGTTTGAGGAACCCTTTGAACCCTATGTACTCCCGATTCATATTTTAAAATACCATAAACATTTTCGCCCGAAACGGTAAAGATAATTTCTTTATATCCCCCTGAAGTACCCTCACTTATGTTTGTTATCTCTAATCTCCAACCCTTTGTTTCACAGTATTTTAAATACATTTTAAATAAATCACCTGCAAAAATGGCTGCTTCATCTCCTCCGGTTCCACCTCTAATTTCTACAATTGCGTTTTTATTATCTTCGGGGTCAGCTGGAATTAATAATAATTTTATATTTTCTTCCATCACAGGTATACGTGGCTCAATTTCTTCAACTTCCGATTTAGCCATTTCGCGCATCTCCGGATCATTCTCAGAATCAAATAAATATTTAGCTTCAGCCAAATGCGTAACTGCTTGTTGATACTCTGTTTTAGCAATTAATATCTTTTCTAAATCATGGTACTCTTTATTTAATTTAACATACCGCTTTTGATCCGAAATAACAGACGGATCAGTAATAAGAGTCGAAATTTCATCAAATTTATGTTGTAAACCCTCTAATTTTTCTAATAATGTTTTTTCGGCCATATATTTAAATTATTCATTTATACTTTTATGAATCAATTGATTAGTCTCTTTATCGGTTTCATCCTTTATGTTTCGAACTAGCTGTTTTAATCGCCACTCAAGAAACTTTTTATATTTATATTTCGTAATAAAAATATCAAAAAACCATTCAAATTGAATATGAGTTTCAAGTGTGAAATAAGCATACCTATTTTTAGCTTTCGGAATATAAATAAAAGTCCCCACCATTTTTTTTATAAATGGATTTTTTGATGCTAATTCAAGTTTGACTTCACGATGACCATTTATTGATTTTTTTTGGGTCACTTTGCTATCTATATAGACATTTGGAAAGGTCTTCACACCTGGAATAATTACATCGCCAATACCTCTTAAAATATTTGTTCTTTTATCAAATTTAGTTGCTTTAAAATCAAACCTTATTAATTCTTCCTTTTTGTCGGCTAAACTCATTCCCCTTAATCCCCAAGTAAACAATCCATTCAAATCATAACACATTTGATGAACAAATTTATTTATTACTTCATTGGCTATGCTATCAGGACTATTTCCGCTTAATTGGCAATGTGTTACAAATTCTTATTTTTTATATACGCTTGATATTGAGTCATTTATAGATGCGTTTAATGTTAGATGTGAAATTAGAAAGCAAAGTAAAAAGTACTTTTTCATTTAAATTTGAAATTTATAAAAATATTCTGAGTTAGAAACTCAGTTAATTCTTAAATTATACATACAATTTAATTTATATAAATTTGATTGAATTGAAATTAATTATTTTGGAAATGAAGAACTCTTTTTTATTTCATTCTTCATTCTAGTTTCACATTCAGTTATCAAATTATCTGTAAACTTTTGTATACGCCATTCTACAATACTTTTGTATCTTTTTTTTGTAATAAAAAAATTGAAAAACCACCCAAAATTAAAATTAGCATTGGTAACAAGTTGAAGTTCATTATTTTTTAATGGAATAAACTGCACAGTTGCTACTGCGTTTTTAAGTAATAAACTAGAGTAAATTATATTGGCATTAACTTTAATAATGCCATTGTTTAATTTTGTTTTAGTTACAATAGCATCAACTTTTATATTACGGAAACTAGTAATACCCGGAACTATAATATCAAAAAGCCCATGCGTTATTCCAGTTTTTTTATCATGAATTGAAGATTTGAATACAATAATTAGTTCATTATTTTTATTTTGTAGTCCCAAGTCTTTTAATGCCCATGTGAAAAGATGTGCAGGGTAATTATAGAAATCGTATACCAAATAATCAGCCACTTCCTTTGTTATTGCATCAGTTACAATCGATTTATTTTGATAAAAAGTGTTAAATTTGCCTTCATTATATATCGAAGTGATAGTATCATTTTTTGCAGTACAAAAATGATTTATAAAAAAAAATAGAAAAATTATACTGTACTTTTTATTCATTATTGCTTGAATTGAATACAAAATTAGCATTATTTTATCTGCTATGAAAATTATTTTTACTTATCAATAATATTAGTTATCACAAAAGTCTATATTATTGATTTATAAGAAACTAAAAAAAGTGACCAGAATTAAATCTGGCCACTTGGTTTAATGCATAAGCATTAATGCTATTCAATTATTTATTTTCAATTTTATTTTGAAAGTTTTTCAACTTCTATCCAATTTACTACATTCCAAAATGCTTTGGCGTAGGCTGCTCGTTTATTTTGATATTTAAGATAATATGCATGTTCCCAAACATCAAGAGTTAAAATTGGTTTTCCTTTTATATCGGTAGAAGCCATTAATGGATTGTCTTGGTTAGCAGTAGAAATAATTCTAAGCTTTCCGGTTGGTTCTTTAATTAACCAAACCCAACCAGAACCAAATCGTCCAATAGCTGCCTTTTCAAATTCATTTTTAAAAGCTTCAATACTTCCAAAATTCTCTATTAGGTTCTTTTCAAAATTTAAGCTCATTGGAGCTGAACCTGGTGTTGCCATAATTTTCCAAAAAAAACTATGATTATAAACTCCTCCAGCATTATTACTTACTGCTGTTTGAATTTCATTTGGTAATTCATTTATGTTTTGAATCAATTCTAATAAATTTTTCTTAT
>CAZEEB010000006.1:0-23956 GCA_964511245.1 uncultured Paludibacter sp. | reverse complement strand
TCATATCGACTGTGCCTCGGTTTATGGCAATGAAAAAGAAATCGGTGCAGCTTTGATGGAAGTTTTTGCCGAAGGTATTGTGACTCGCGAAGAACTTTGGATTACCTCTAAAGTGTGGAACGACAAACACAAACAAGTAGTGGAATCGTGCAAACAAACGTTAGCCGATTTACAGCTTAATTATCTCGATTTGTATCTGGTTCACTGGCCATTTCCAAACTTCCATCCACCAAAATGTGATGTTAGTATGCGCCAAAAAGACGCTGTGCCGTACATTCATGCCGATTATATGAAAACATGGGCACAAATGGAAAGTTTGGTTGAAAGTGGTTTTGTGAGAAACATTGGAACTTCCAATGTGACTATCCCGAAGATGAAACTGATTTTGCGCGATTGCAAAATTAAGCCGGTTTTGAACGAAATGGAAATTCACCCACACTTCCAACAACCTGAATTGTACCAATTTATGAAAGACAATGGCGTGGAAGTAATTGGTTACAGCCCAATTGGTTCGCCTGGTCGTCCGGAACGCGATAAAACACCGGATGACACCGTTGATATGGAAGACCCAATTATCGTCGCTATTGCTGAGCGACTGGGAGTTCATCCAGCCGTTGTTTGTCTGAAATGGGCGGTACAACGTGGTCAGATTACCATTCCATTTTCGGTAAAAACCGATAAAATGTTCAACAACCTGAAAGGAATCACCGAAGGTCCGTTGACAGAAGAAGAAATGGTGGCTGTTTCGAAAATCGATAAAAACTGCCGTTTGATTAAAGGTCAGGTATTTACGTGGGAGTCGGCTAAAGGTTGGGAAGATCTTTGGGATTTGAATGGAGAAATTATTCAATAATTGTTTTGAATTTTCAGCTATAAATCAGTCACTTAGGAAAAATGCAATTTCATAAATCTATACTTTTAATAATTTTATGTTGAACAACATAATTTTTAGATAGTTAGATATTCAATTCTAACTCTATCTTTGCAGCACAGTTCAGCACAGCCAACACATTGATATTCTGAAATAAACATTTACTGTGCTGAAATTAATTTTTAAAAAACTCAAATTTACACTTTTAAATTATGGCAAATCACAAAATTGTAGCAAAAGAAAATCTTCTTCCGTTTATTTTGGTTACTGCACTATTTTACTTATGGGCAATGCCCAACAATCTCAACGACATTTTGATTCCCCAGTTCATGAAATCGTTTGAATTAAACCGCTTTCAAGCCGGATTGGTGCAGTCGGCATTTTATTTGGGTTATTTTTTAATGGCATTACCTGCAGCATTAGTAATGGATAAATATAATTACAAAACTGGTCTTATCACAGGTCTTTTACTATTTGCAGCCGGAGCCTTTATTTTTTATCCGGCAGCTATTGTTGGAAAATTTGAACTATTCTTGATGGCTTTATTTGTGATTGCCAGCGGTTTAGCATTCCTTGAAACTGGAGCAAACTCTTTTATTGCAGTTTTGGGAGATCCTGCTACTTCAGCGCAACGACTTAATTTTTCTCAGGCATTTAACCCGCTTGGAGCTATGACCGGTGCTCTTATTGGAAGTCAGTTTATTTTTTCAGGCGTAGAACATTCTACTGCTCAGGTAGAAACAATGAAAGCAGCCGGAACTTACAAGGATTATTTACATACTGAAATTTTGCGGGTAATTCCACCTTATATGGTAATTGGTTGCATTATTTTAATTTGGGCATTTTTGATTTGGCGGATAAAATTCCCTGCTGAAACTGATAATCCTGTAAAAAGTAAGGATAAAACTGATGATGGCCACGGCCACATTTCCAAATTATTAAAATATCCACACTTTTTGAAAGGTGTTTTGGCTCAATTTTTCTATGTGGGTGCACAGGTTGGAACATGGAGCTTCCTGATTCAGTATGTAAAAGATTTTCTTCAAAAACCAGAAAAAGAAGCCGGTGTTTACCTGGTTTACACATTATTTGCATTCGGTATTGGTCGTTTTGTTTCTACAGCATTAATGCGCAAATTTGATCCCGGAAAATTGATGGGAGTGTTCAGTATCATCAACATTGCACTAACTACAATAGCCATTGTTCAGCCAGGATTTTTTGGTGTTTGGGCACTTGTAATTTCAAGTTTCTTTATGTCGTTGATGTTCCCAACAATTTTTGCATTGGGAGTCAAAGGGTTAGGTCCTAACACTAAAATAGGTGGTTCAATGATTATTATGGCTATTATTGGTGGTGCAATATGGACTCCACTTATGGGCTTGATTTCTGATAAAACACACAGTATGGCACTAGCAATGATTGTTCCGGTAATTAGTTATAGCTATTTGGTTTATTACTCTTTTGTTGGCTCAAAAGCTTCAGGTCCACTTTACGAAGGTGATGAATTTAAAACTGTAGCCTCGCATTAAGAAAATTGTTCCTGTTTCAAAAAAGTAACGAGAGTGGGTCTAAAAAAATGACACTCTCGTTTTTTATTCTATGTTGGTTAGAACCTGATTCTATTTCTTTAGTTGTTAATTTATGAATAGGCAGGCTTTTTCACTTAGTAAATATACTAATCCTGACAAGATAAAATGATTGATTTTAAAACTCATATTATAATGATTCTCAAGTAAATCAAGTTCATATATTCCAAATTCAGAAAATTTATTGATTATTCAATTATTTGGCATTAACCGAACAAACTATTCACTTTGTCTGTTTAATGTTGAAATTGGGAATATATGAATTTTAAAATATTAAAATTACTTGTTTTGGTTTGGTTTTTACTAAGCCAATATGCTTGTAGCCAGAAGAATAATATGAATTACAATGCACTAACTCCACAAGAACAGGCGGTAATACTACATAAAGCCACTGAACGACCATTTACTGGACAATATGTTGACAATAAAGAAACGGGAACATATATTTGTAAGCAATGTAATGAACCATTGTATAAATCCGAATCTAAATTTGATTCACATTGTGGATGGCCAAGTTTTGATGATGAAATCAAAGGAGCAGTAAAGCGAGTTCCTGATCCTGACGGACAACGGACTGAAATAGTTTGTGCCAATTGTGGTGCACATTTAGGTCATGTTTTTACTGGTGAAGGATTTACACAAAAAAACACCAGACATTGTGTCAATTCCATCTCAATGAAATTTATTCCGGCTAGTGAAAGTAATAATTCCAAACCAAATAATGAAACAGCATTTTTTGCATCCGGTTGTTTTTGGGGAACTCAATATCATTTCATGAAAGCAAAAGGTGTAATTACAACTACGGTTGGTTATATGGGCGGTCATACGAGCAATCCAACTTATCATGAAGTATGTACTGGTGAGACTGGACATATTGAAACTACAAAAGTTGTATTTGATACTTCAAAAACATCATTTGAAGATATGATAAAACTTTATTATGAAACACATGATTTTACTCAGGTAGGTGGACAAGGACCAGACATAGGAAGTCAATATCAATCGGTAATTTTTTATACATCTGACAGCCAAAAAGAAATGGCTGAAAAATACATAAAAATTCTAACTAAGAAAGGTTATAAAGTTGTTACACAATTACGTAAATCAACTGAATTTTGGAAAGCAGAAGAATATCATCAAGAGTATTACGAAAGAAAACATGGATCACCTTATTGTCATATTTATAGAAAGATTTTTTAAAAATTAATATTTTAAAACTTCTTGAATTCTGAGATTTTGGAATTTGAAATATTTTACAAAAAAAACAGGAAATTATAAAATTCCTGTTTTTTTGTAAAATTAGTACTTATAGTGTATTATTATCCACAACGTGAATATCCGCAATTTTTGCATGTCAAACATCCTTCTTGGTAAACCAATGATTTTTGACCACAAGAAGGACAGGCTTGTTCGTTAATTTGAGTACCATCCGGAATGTATTTTTTCAAAGCACGTTCAACTCCAACCTTCCAAGTGTTAATTGATTCGTTGTCGAGTTGAAGTCCGGAAACGAGCTTAATTACCTGATCTATTGGCATTCCATACCGCAATACTCCTGAAATTAATTTTGCATAATTCCAGAATTCTTTGTCAAACTTATGCGATAACCCTTCAACGGTGGTTTTATAGCCACGTTTATTTACAAATTGAAAATCATAACGTTTATTTCCATTTTCGTCAAGTGTTTTAATAATACGACCTTCGTTCACAGTTTTTGGTAGCAATATACCTTCTTCATCGTCGGCAAGACCTGTGAAAATTTCATACGGACGTCCATTATACAATCCTACGAAAGCAATCCATTTATCTTTGGCATTCTGAAAGCGAACCACATCGCATTCAAGGTCTTTAGGGCGTGTTACATGATTTTCATCATAGCAGAAGCAATTTTCTTTTTTTTCCTCTTTTTTGTCCTCCTTTTTGTCTTCAACGGCTATTAAAACCCCAGCTCTTGAACCATCACGATATACCGTAACACCTTTACAGCCACATCGCCAAGCTTCTTCATATAAATGCCCAACCAGTTCCTCTGTAGCATCTGCTGGTAAATTTATAGTAACACTTATTGAATGATCTACCCACTTTTGAATTCGACCCTGCATTTGCACTTTTTTCATCCAATCTACATCATTAGCTGTAGCTTTGTAATAAGGAGATTTTGATACTAATTCTTCCACTTCATCTTTCGTATATTTTTTTGTAGTTGAATAGTTATTTGCCTCCATCCAGGTAACAAACTTATGATGAAACACAACATATTCTTCCCATGAATCTCCATTTTCGTCTACAAAATCAATTCGTACATTTTTATCGTTCGGATTCACTTTGCGTCTTCGGGTATACACAGGCATAAATACCGGCTCAACACCCGATGTGGTTTGAGTCATAATACTAGTGGTACCGGTAGGTGCTATGGTTAAACAGGCAATATTTCGTCGACCATATTTTACCATTTCGGCGTAAAGTTCAGGCGAAGCTTCTTTAATTCGTTGTATATACGGATTGTTTTCTTCGCGTTTTGCATCATAAACCGTAAATGAACCCCGCTCTTTTGCCATATTAACAGATGAACTATAAGCAGCAATAGCAACTGCCTTGTGTACTTTTTCTGAAAAATCTGTTGCTTCATCAGTACCATATCTAAAGCCCAATGCAGCAAGCATATCGCCTTCGCCGGTAGTACCAACACCGGTACGACGACCTTGAGAAGTTTTAATTTTTATTTTTTCCCAAAGTTGAAATTCTGTACTTTTAATAACATCATCCTCAGGGTCGGTCTGAATTTTTTCAATGATTTTATCAATCTTCTCCATTTCAAGATCAATAATGTCATCCATGATTCGTTGAGCAATGCCTACATGCTTATGAAATAGCTCAAAATCAAAACTGGCCTCGGGCGTAAAAGGTTTATTAATATAGGAATATAAATTAATTGCAAGCAAGCGGCAACTGTCGTAAGGACAAAGTGGTATTTCTCCACAAGGATTAGTTGAAACCGTTTTATATCCCAAATCTGCATAACAATCAGGCACTGATTCACGTATTATAGTATCCCAAAATAAAATTCCGGGTTCGGCAGATTGCCAAGCATTATGTACTATTTTTTTCCAGATTGAATTGGCATCAACATCAACTTTATACCATGGGTCTTTTGATAAAACAGGATATTGCTGAGTAAATGGTTTATTGTTAATAGCTGCGGTCATAAAGTCATCATGCAGTCTAACAGATACATTTGCACCTGTAACCTTACCCGATTCCATTTTTGCATCAATAAATGCTTCTGAATCAGGGTGTTTAATCGAAACACTTAACATTAATGCACCTCGCCGACCATCTTGTGCAACTTCACGGGTTGAGTTTGAATATCGCTCCATAAATGGCACTATACCAGTAGAAGTTAAAGCTGAATTTTTAACAGGTGATCCTTTTGGACGAATATGAGATAAATCGTGACCAACTCCCCCACGTCTTTTCATAAGTTGTACCTGCTCTTCATCCAATTTGATAATAGCTCCATATGAATCTGAATCATTATCAAATCCAATTACAAAGCAATTGGAAAGGGATGCAACCTGATAATCATTACCAATACCAGTCATTGGACTACCTTGAGGGACGATATACCTGAAATTTCGAAATAATTCGAAAAGTTCATCTTCAGATAACGGATTTGGATAATTCTTTTCAATACGGGCTATTTCTTTGGCTAAACGACGATGCATATCGTCAGGAGTAAGTTCATATGTATTTCCATAAGAGTCTTTAAGGGCATATTTTGTAGCCCATACCTTTGTAGCCAAATCATCACCTTTAAAATACTTGAAAGATGCCTCTTTGATTTCGTCAAGCGTAAATGTTTTTGTTTCCACGATAAAAGTTTTCTTTATTAGATTATAATGAGAGGTTTATCAATAATATTATTCCTTTCGAAATTGGACTACAATGTTAGACAAAATATTTTATTTTCCAAAATTAATCATTAAAATTTTGAATAAAAAATAAAATGTTTTCCAAAACAAAATATAATATATTGATATAGTGATATTTGAAAATATAAAAATCAAATATTATTTTCCAAAATAAAATTTAATCTAAATAGTAAATTGTATTTTTAGAGAATAAAAATAAATTTTCAAAATTTACATTTTCTAAACAACACAAATAAAATGAAAGTGATTAAATTGAAATTTCGCCATTTTCAACTAAAAAAATGCTAGCATCCTGGCTTAATTGGGAGAGAATTAAATCTAAATGTTCACGGTTTGTGTCCGAAATGAAAATTTGACCATAAGTTTGACTTGAAACAAGTTCAACAATTTTTTTTACTCTTTTAGAATCAAGTTTATCAAAAATGTCATCGAGTAAAAGTAAGGGTGAGAAATTATGTGCTCTTTTCAGAAAATCAAATTGAGCTAGTTTCAGTGAAATTAAGTAGGTTTTATTTTGACCCTGTGACCCTACTCGTTTAATCGGATATCCATCTAAAAGCATTTCTAACTCATCTTTGTGAATGCCCTGAGTTGTATATCCTAGTATAAAATCTCGTTCACGAGTTGATATTAAACTTTCTTTAATATCTCTAATTTCATGTTGGGATTGATATAAAAGAGTAATAATTTCTTTTCCATCAGTGATATAGCTATATATATTTTGAAATATCGGAATAAATTCGTCGATAAATTTTTTTCGTTGCTCATAAATATAGTTTCCATACAATGCCATTTGTTCTTCCCATATTTCTAACAGAGCTATATCTACCCGTACTTCAGATTTTAATAATGTATTTCGCTGTTTTAGTGCATTATTGTATTGAATAAGCTGGTTTAGATAGGTTTTATTGTATTGTGAAATAACTCCATCTACAAATTTCCTTCGCTCGTCGCTTCCTTCTGATATTAATGCCGAATCATCAGGCGATATCAAAACCAGAGGTAATAATCCAATATGATCTGAGAGTCGTTCATATTCTTTTTTATTGCGCTTGAACTGCTTTTTTTGTTTGGTTTTCATTCCACAATAAATTTCTTCATAACTTTCATTTAAAGTATATTTTCCATTTATCAGGCAAAACTCAGAATTATGTGTAATATTTTGTGAATCAATTGAATTTGAATGACTTTTGCAAAATGAAAGAAAATATATTGCATCCAGTATATTTGTTTTGCCCATACCATTATTGCCAATAAAACAGTTTATTTTCGGCGAAAACACAAGTTCTGCTTCGCGTATATTCTTATAATTCAATATGGTAATGGAATTTAATCGCATGAAATTACGTTTTATTTATTTTGCAAAAGTACAAATAAAAATACGGATTCAGATTTTATTCTATCAACATACTTCAACAAAATAGAATCTAAATCCTGCTTTTTTGATTTGAAGTCTTATGTTAATATTTATTGTCAGATTGCATTTTATGCTGTATCACAACTTATTACACTTTAATTTGACACTTAACTGGACTGTTTAAATTTCAAGGAGGTTAAATGTTCTAATCGAATTCGATATTTATGTACAAATTTAATTTAAATTACTTTCATATTGATATTTTATTTTGTAATTTTGCGACAATTTTAAAAAAATCGATAGGTATTAATAATATAATTTATTTCACATTCAAAAATTTATGGCAAAGTTAACAAGAGAAGATGCACTTCTTTATCATTCACAAGGTAAGCCCGGAAAAATAGAAGTAGTTCCAACAAAACCTTATAGTTCACAACGTGATTTATCATTAGCCTATTCGCCGGGTGTTGCTGAACCTTGTTTAGAGATTGAAAAAGATTCCAATGCTGCCTACGAATATACATCAAAAGGAAATTTGGTGGCTGTAATTTCAAACGGAACTGCTGTTTTAGGCCTTGGCGATATAGGTGCTATGGCCGGTAAGCCTGTTATGGAAGGGAAAGGTTTATTATTTAAAATCTTTGCCGGAATTGATGTGTTTGATATTGAAGTGGATGAAAAAGATCCGGAGAAATTTATACAAGTAGTCAAAGCTATTGCTCCTACCTTTGGAGGTATAAATTTGGAAGACATTAAAGCACCCGAATGTTTTGAAATTGAAGAACGTTTAAAGGCCGAACTCGATATTCCGTTAATGCATGACGATCAACATGGAACGGCTATTATTTCGTCGGCAGGATTGATTAATGCCCTTGAATTAGTAGGAAAGAAAATTGAAGATGTTAAAATCGTAGTAAATGGTGCCGGTGCTGCTGCCAATTCATGTACTCAGTTGTATATGATGCTTGGTGCAAAGTTAGAAAATATCGTAATGGTTGATTCAAAGGGGGTAATCAATAAACAACGTACTGATTTGAATTCGCGCAAAAAACCATTTGCAACTGACCGTACAATAACTACTTTGGCTGAAGCTGTAAAGGATTCGGATGTGTTTTTAGGCTTGTCAGTGGCTGGATTATTAACAAAAGAAATGGTTCTTACAATGAAACCAAATCCAATCGTTTTTGCGTTGGCAAATCCAAATCCTGAAATTTCCTATGACGATGCTATGGAAGCTCGCAAAGATATTATTTTTGCAACAGGTCGGTCAGATTACCCTAACCAGATTAATAATGTATTGGGATTTCCATATATTTTCCGTGGAGCATTAGATGTACGTGCAAAATGTATTAATGAAGAAATGAAGCTTGCTGCTGTACTTGCCATTGCCGAATTGACTAAACAGCCCGTTCCTGATGTTGTAAATGCTGCTTATAACCTTAAAAGATTGGCATTTGGCAGAGAATATATTATACCAAAACCACTTGACCCACGCTTATTAACCATTGTATCGCCGGCTGTGGCTAAAGCAGCCATCAAATCGGGTGTAGCTCGTAAAGAAATTACCGATTGGGAAGGATACAATAATAAATTGCGTGAAATGATGGGAAGTGATAATAAAATGCTCCGTCATTTTTACGATACTGCACGTCAAACTCCAAAGCGTGTTGTATTTTCTGAGTCTAATCATATCAATATGATTAAAGCAGCCGAAATGGCTCTTGCCGAAGGTATTTGTTTCCCAATATTAATTGGAAACGAAGAAAAGATAGGGAATATTGCTGCCGAAAACGATATTGATTTAACCGGAATTGAAATTGTAAACCTACGTCATGACCGTGAGGAGAAACGCAGAATGAATTTTGCAAAAATACTTTCCGACAAACGTAGTCGCGAGGGTATGACATTTGACGAAGCTTATGAAAAAATGTATGAGCGAAACTATTTTGGCATGATGATGGTTGAAACAGGTGAAGCTGATGCTTTAATAACAGGAGTTTATACAAAATATGCGGATACGATTCAAGCTGCCAAAGATGTAATTGGACTTCGTAAGGGTTTGAAATACATGGCGGCCATGCATATAATGAATACCAAAAAAGGAACTTTCTTTTTAGCAGATACGCTTTTCAACCGACATCCAACAACTGAAACGCTGATAGATATTGCAAAATTAACACATGATACTGTTAAATTCTTTGCACATGAGCCGGTAATGGCTATGCTATCGTATTCAAATTTTGGTTCTGATAAAACCGGAAGTCCGGCCAGTGTACACCAAGTTGTAGAAACCTTGCACCAAAAATATCCTAATATGATTGTTGATGGTGAAATGCAGGTAACATTTGCACTTAACAAAGAATTGCGTGACAAAAAATTTCCATTTTCGAAACTTGCCGGAAAAAATGTAAATACCCTGGTTTTTCCAAATCTAAGCTCAGCAAATGTTGCATATAAAATGTTGATTGAAATGGGATTAGCCGAAACAATTGGGCCAATTCAAATGGGTTTGAATAAACCTGTACACATTTTGGATGTTGAAAGTTCAGTACGCGATATTGTTAATATGACAGCTATTGCTGTATTGGATGCAATTGTGGAAGAACAAATTACAACTAATAATCTGAAAAGAATTTAAACCACCGATTACATCACTTAAAATCACTACAAAAAAAGGAGACCAATTATTAATTCGGTCTCCTTTTTTACAAAATCAATTTAATACTATTTTATCATTTTCAATCCAGCAAGTGCAGAACTATCGCCTGGTCGAAGTATTAATGCCAGATTAAATAACGTTCGAGCTTCAGTGTGTTTACCTAAATTGAGTTTACACCAACCCAACATAATGGTGGAATCATAATCGAGTGGATATAAATTTACCACTTTTTCAAATAGTTTTTGTCCGTTTGAATAGTCTTTAGCATTGTAATACATTACACCCAACCAGTAATTTGCTACTGTATTTTGTGAATCAATTTTTAGAATTTCCAAATAATTTTCTTTAACTTTTTCCCAACTTTCAATGGCGCTAAGGGGTTTCACACATCCAAATCGAGCCTCAATAGCATAAGGCTTCAAAGCAATGGCAATGTTGTAGTATTTAATTGATTCCGTATACTGCTTTGTTAAATACGATAACCATCCTAAACGCAAATTCACAGTATAATCCTTCGGATTATAAATAGGCTTTAAATCATTTATTGCAGCAGAATAACTTCCGGCTTGTTCTGATGTATAGCTTTTTGAATAGGCTGATTGAACACTAATTGTTTCGGCATAAGTAATAACCGAAAAACAAATTATTAAAACAAAAATTGAGATTTTTTTTAGATTTTCCATATAATTCCTCCTGAAAACGAATGTTGATTATAATTAATTATTGTATTATTTATTCCTGTTAATTGTTTTGTATCATAGCCGTAATTAGCAAATAATGTGACCTTATTTAAAGCGTTCCAAAAGCAAGTAATTCCTGTTTTAAAAACAGTATGATCTTTGGAATTTAATATATAAAGCCCATTCATATCAGCAAAATTATTTAAATCACCAAAAGTAACATTTCCTTCAATCCAAACTTTCTTTATTGGTACAAAACCAATTTTTTGTGAATAAATTAAGCGTCCTTTATTGTTTTCAATAAGAACATCAAATGAACTTTTTAGTTTTAATATCAAAGTACCCGGTAATGTAACTCCGGCTTGTAATTCATATTGTTGAATAAAATTCGTATTGTTAAATAAGAAAGAACTACTCAATCCAAAATCAAACCGATTTACTTTAAACGCAATTTTCCCAAAAATCATATTTTCTGATTGCGAAATTGTGTCTGTTTTTGATACATTTATCAATGGAATTGTATACGATATGGAATCAATCGATTTGGTGCTTATGCTATGATATGCTAGCAAAATATCAAATTTTGAGCTGGGTTTC
The DNA here is from genome assembly GCA_964511245.1 of uncultured Paludibacter sp. GTDB lineage: Bacteria > Bacteroidota > Bacteroidia > Bacteroidales > Paludibacteraceae > Paludibacter. The sequence goes on along the minus strand of CAZEEB010000006.1, from coordinate 12,274 downwards.
CATGTCAAGCAACCATAATATTCATTTTGTGTGACATGAGAACGATTTAAATAATTATATTGAGTACCTATTGAATCAAGTTTTTGTGAATAGCTTGAAACAGATTGATAAAGGCTTATTTTATTATTTATTTTTGTGGAAATTCCTAATCTATAATAAGTTGAATTAGATCGTAATTGACTATCATTTACTTTAAAATTGTATTCAAAATCAATAGCATCAACAATTTTAAATGATTTAATCCCTAATAGTTTTTTAGTTTCATAGGTTTGAAAATCAGCTTCATAATTAGCATAAGTTTCGTTGGCTGTATATAATCCACAATAATATAAATATAAACGAGTGTCTAAATCTGATTTGTCAAAAGTTAAGGCTGCCTCATATTCTGCCATTGCCGAGTAATAATCACCGCTAATAAAGTAGGCATAACCTGTTCTCTGACGTAATCGTTTAAAATCTAATTGTTTGTTCTCTGCAATTTTAGCAATTTTAATTAATTCAGTCCATTTAGCTGTTAAATAAAGTTGATATGTAATGCTATCTACAATCTGAAAATTAGAATAGTTCACTGATTGTGAGTCTAAATCCAGATTCTCAGCTTTTGTATCCTCCAATTTCAGTTCATTCCCATAAACTGCCATGGACAGGAAAGATGCTATAATTATTAGGAATTTATACATTTTGCTTTGATTTTTGTCTTCGCATTTTCATATTTAAATTCAACAATTGAGTTGTTATTTAATGTTATGGAAGATTTGCTTTCATTGCTGTTTTTCCCAAAAATAGAAGTGTCAATTCTCGATTCAAGAATTAATTCGCTCTGTAATAAATCTGAAGCACTAACAACATTTTTAATTGAATAGTTCACTTTAATTGAATTATAGAATGCTGCTATAAAATCATTTAAAAAACTGCTTATTTTATTTCGTTTAATTACAAATTGAGGTAAGGCATCATGAATTTCAAGTGATTGTAAATCACCTAAGAATACTTTATAAGCCGATAAATAAAAATAATAAAGTAGAGATTTTTTATTACCATAAAATGCTGTAAAATAAAACATTAAACCATCGTTGATATAATAGGCTGTAGATTCGGTTTCTTTACAAAATAAGTATCTATTATTATAAGCGTCGGTAAATGCTTCCCAGTGTTCATTTTTTAAAATTTCATTTGAATCAAAATATTCGAAATTAAATGAAGTATTTGGCATCATCTCGAAAGCGTTTTTCAAGCTAGTATTATCATTCAAACCTGATACCAAATCGTCTTTTACGGGTTTTGAAAATTGTTTTAATACCAATCTTCCTCCACCTAAATCGACATAATATCCAAAAGGGTAATCAATTGTTTTAGAACCTAATACAGGGGATATTTGTACCTGAAAATGCAAATGTGGTTCGGGAGACCTACCGGAATTTCCGCATAATGCCAATAAATCGCCTCGTTTTACGTATTCGCCTTTAACTACTTTAAAACTATTTTTTTTTAGGTGTGAAATTTGTGTGTATAAGCCATTTAAATGTCTGATTATGATTGTATTTCCCCAATTATTGAATGTATTTACTTTGCCTATTTCATTATCGTCGATGTGATCAATAATTTCTTCTACAAAACCATCGCCGGGTGCAATAATGGGTTTATTATAACAATAGTAATCTTCACATAATGAGCCGGTTGATTTAAATGTTTTTTTATTTTCATCTTGAATTATAAAATCGAAAGCGTGTCCCCAATCTCCTTTATGAGTATGATCCCCATGGTGTGCCTGACTTACTGACCATTCTCCCCAAAATGGAAGGTACAGCGGAAAATATAAAAACTGGGCATTACGTTCTTTATTATTATTGAAGGCATACAGATTTTTTTCAGGTGAATAATATTGAACCGGTGTTAAAAAGAATTTTGAAACTTTGGTACGCATTTGAAGAAAATATACAAATAAAATAACTACAAATGAGAATGGTAATGAAAATACTGGCAGTTGTACAAATTCAAATAATTTAGTGAAAAACAAAAGCACTAAAGTAGTAAGTGGAACTAAAAGTACTGTCCAAACATAAGAGTATTTGGATGGAATAACAAAAAAACCGCCAAGTGCAATAGCAACCATGATATAATTTGCGCCAATGTTGTAATAATTAATACTCGAAGACCCTGTACCTGAAAATTGCGCGAAATAAAAGGCAGATAAAAAACCAATAACCGAAAGCGAAAATGTAATACGTGAACAAATCAGCAATGTAAGTACAATTAAAAAACCAGTGATTAAATTATCCTGAAAAAATATTGAACTTATTGAACGTAAATATATATCTATCAGGTTATTAACAGGAATTGAATTAATGGACTGAAATAAATTTAACAAAGAATTGCCACCCATTGAGTACATTTCATTCATCCAATAAATATTTCGCTGTGTTAATCCCAGATTCTCAAATTGAGACGAAGGTAAAATCATAAACCAAAAAGCAAATACAAATGGAATACTTAAAACAGGTAATCCATATTTATTAAGCCAATTGCCCAGCGTAACCGATAAAATTAACGTTAACAGGGCAAGTAATGCCAGTAAGACAAAGAAAACAAAGCCCGGATCGAAAAATGTACCCATTCCTATTCCGGTTAATAGTGCATTAAAACTGAATAAGCCTTTTTTAAGTTGAACTTTATCAAACCCAAGAGAATTTGCAATTAAAACGGTTATAATCACCGATATAAGACCACTTAAGCCGGCATAGAAATTAAAAAAACTAACAATTAATAGCACACTAGCCATTAATTTATTATTGAAAAAGAATATTACAGAATAACTATTCAATATGGCAGGCAATATTAAATTTCGAAGGTTATCGAAGCGTTGACGCATACTTTGGCTTGTTTCAAATTTAATTTGTAAAGGTATTTTCTTTTAAAAATACCTTTACAAAGATACTTATTTTAATGAATTTTCTTTCAAATGAAGCGGTATCAATTCATTGGCTTGCAAATCCTGAAGTGTTTCGGTTCTACGGATAATATGAGTTTTATTTTCCATGTCAATCATCACGATATTGGGACGAAGTGTAATAAATTGCATCCATTGAGTCATATTATAAGCTCCAACTTTATGCACTACCAAATGATTTCCTTTTTCTAAAAGTGGCATAGTTATACTTTCGCGAACAATATCAATATTCATGCACAAGGGTCCATACAATACCATTTCTTCTGTATGACTTCCAAATGCCTGCGCCGGACTTACTTTATGATCGTACCAAAATGAAGTAAACAGTGAGTTTACACCAAAATCAAGTATTGTTGCTCTACGCCCATCTGATAGGCGTTTTGAAGCTAATACTGTTCCAAGTAAAAATCCTGCATCGTCAATCAAAGCACGTCCTGTTTCGAGAATTAATAATGGCAAATCTTCGTGCTTAAAGCCAAATCCAAGTATTACATCGGTAATTGCATCAGCAAATTGATCAATAGAAGGAACAGTGTCAGACCCAGGCAGATAAGCACCTTTAAGTGTATTTGCCGAAGGAAATCCACCACCCAAATCGATATACTGAATAATCTTATTATATTTTTCTTTGATTTTCCATGTCAGCTCACATAATTTATTGGCTGCTACGGCATAAGCTTGGGGTGACAACATAAAAGTCCCAATATGACAATGCAAACCAACTAAGTCCAAACATTCTGAACTTATGATACGTGTGATGGCATTCCAAGCTTGTCCGTTTTCAAAATTAAAACCAAACCTATCCCATTTTGGATAAATACCGGTATCCATATTAATTCGAATGGCTACTCTTGGTTTTAGTTTATTTTCTTCGCTTAATCGAATTAAAGTATATAACTCATCATAATGATCAATATGAATAAGTGAGTTGTTACGGGCGGCGGCCATAAGTTGTTCATCCGTTTTGTCTGGTCCGTTAAAAATGATTTTATTACCTGGAACACCATTTCCCAAAGCTTTTTCATACTCAAAACCAGAAACAACTTCAGCCCACGAACCTTCTTGATGAAATACCTGACAAACCGCATTCATGTAATTTGTTTTGTATGACCATGCAAACTGAACTTTAGGATATCGGGTTTTGAAAATTCGAGTAGCATTTTGATAATTTCTTCGAATTTGTTTTTCCGAAATCACAAATAGCGGCGAACCATACTCATTAATTAGTCCTTTAACAGAATTACTCTCAATGTGTGTAACCGGTTCATATTCAGTTCGAGTTCCAAATTTATTCATTAGTCCGGTATTCATTTTTTGAATTATGGGACGTTCATATCTTATTTTTTCCATTTTGAATATTTTTAATTAATTATTTAATTGAGATATTTAAATTTACTTGTAAAGTTTTGATATTTAATAATTTGCATACTTAAATTTATAATTCACCAGTACCTGAAATTTTCTGAAACTCACTTATGTCAGTTATTAAATCCCACGCATACCTTATAAATATTTTACCTACTTCATAATCTGTAAATGCTTCTACCTGCTCACCTAATGCCATTTTTACGAGTGCAGCAGGTTGATTTTGACCGGCTGCAGCTGTGAGATAAATCCATGCAGGAAAACGCGGATTTACTTCCATAATGTACGGTTTACCATCAGCAGTTTGCATAATTTCAAGTTCACAACCACCTCGCCAGTTTGTAGCTTTAATAAATTTTTTAGCCAAATCGATGTATTGAGCATCATCCAGCGTAATTCCTGCCCATGCTTTCCCTTTGTCGGTTATGTATAGTTTCCGCATAGGAATTACACTGATAGTTTTGCCTTTTCCATCGCCAAGAGCAGCAATATTGATTTCAGTGCCATTTATAAATTCTTGAACTATAATTGGCAATCCCCATTTAGCCTGAATTTTATAGAATGCCTTATGTGCTTGTTCAAGGGTATTTGCAATTATTGCATCATAAAATTTACCTTTAACAACCATTGGGTAACCAACTTTTTCAGCTACTTTTTGTAAATCTTTAGCTTCAAAAATGATGCTGTCGGCAGGAACCATTAAATCATGTTTTTTTCCGAAATCGTAAAGCTTTACTTTATCGCGTGCTTCAAACTGATCTAAATCGGGTAAAAAAGTTTTAATACCCATTGCTTTCAATTTATCTTTTAATTTGATAAAATTGAATAGTTCAGCATCAAAATTAGGTATAATAACATCGAGTTTTTCAATTTCGTTAATATAAATAAGTCTGCCAAGTAAACTATCAGTGCCAGCCGAAGGATAAGGTATTTGATAGGTTTTATCAACCAAATCATGCATATAAAGTCCCGGTTCAAGTGCTTCGTACGACAGTCCAATTATTCGAACATCAAAATCATTGCATTCCCTGATTGCACGAATTACTGCTACGCCCGGTCCAGGGCTATCGATAGCATTTAAGGCTGTAACAGCAATAACTATCTTTTTTTTCGGAATATTCATTAAATTGTTTGTCATGCTCTATTCATTTAACGTTTATGACTCTAAAATACCATTGTCTTTTAATTGTGATTCAAAATCATATAAATCTTTTTCAAATTGACTTTGATCAACATCGTATTTTTTGCAAATTGTGTCGACAATTATTTCTGGAGAATTGTTCTCTTTTAACATAGTGATAATATCTGTACCAATTGCATTTGCAGAAAATGAATCGCCTGTTGCAGGATTAAAAATAAATCCTTCTTCGCTTGTTGCTATGTTCTTTTTTAGTTTCATAATAATCATTATTTTTTAATAATTTCTACTGATTTTTTTTGAAATAAATGTTGATTTTATTTTTCGGTTCAAAGATATGTCTGTTGTAAAAAAAAATAAAATTGTTTCAGTAAAATGTCACTTTATTTCAGTGAAAACACAGTTTCTTAAAATAAGTTAGTTTTTTTATTGAATTTATTAACTATTAATGCGTGTTCAAAAGATAAATATTTAGTTCGAATTTCAATTCGAAAAGTTAATTTCAGAGTTTTATTAATAATGAATATAAATACCAAAATTATCAATTATCAATTGTTATAAATGTTCGGAAAAGGAGTATCTTTGTGCTATCAAATTTAAATAAACGTATGAAATATTTCCATTTTCGTCTTTTAAAATTTAATCTATTAATACTTGTTTTTTCAATTAATTTTATTCAACTTTCAGCAGAAATACAAGAACCTGCGATGCTTAAAGGCTACGTTGTAGAAAAATCAAGCGGTAATCCTCTCGAATTTGCAACTGTTACAGTCAAGTATATTAAGGATAATATTGTAAATCAAAGTATTACTGATAGTACCGGGCTATTTGTATTTGAAGGGCTTAAAGCCGGCAAATACATACTTACTTACAGTTTTATTGGATTTGATAAAGTGGATTCGTTAAAAATAGAATTAAAGTCAAATCGCAAAGTTGATATGGGTAAATTGTATATTTCCGAAACGTCTAAAACTTTAGGACAGGTTGAAATAGTTGGACAACGTTCTACGTTTGTAAATTCAATAGATAGAAAAACGTTTAATGTTGGACAGGATTTGATGAGTAAATCAGGTTCTGTGAGCGATTTGATGCAAAATATACCATCCATTCAAGTTGATATGGATGGAAATGTAAGTTTAAGGGGTTCTGAAAATGTTACTATTTTGATAGACGGCAAACCATCAGCAATGATGAAGATTAATCGAGCGGCGGTTCTTCAGCAAATTTCAGCTACTAATGTTGAGAAAATTGAGATAATTACCAATCCATCAGCAAAATACAAGCCCGATGGAACTTCAGGAATTATCAATATAGTGATGAAGAAAAATAAAAATCTTGGATTTAATGGAAATGTGACTGCAAATGTTGGTAATCAGGAACGCTGGAATGTGAATGGATTACTTAATTATAAACCCGGAAAATTGAATTTATTTGCAAGTTTAGGAATCAGACAAGAAAACCGAACCAGAATAAACGATATTAAAACAAGCACTTTTGACTTGCTTGGTAATTATATAGATTATTCATCAACTTATTCTAAGGGATTATCACTTCCATTATCATATATTGGTAGTACCGGATTTGAATATGACCTTAACTCAAAGAATAAAATAGGTGCATCGGTTAGTTTAAATTATCGGAGTATTAATCTTCAAGATACCACTAACTATTTGGTTATAAATAATTTCGGGATGAAATCCCTGGAATATGATCGGATACGGCACAGACCGGAATGGGAATCTGACCTTGAGTTTAAAGCGTTTTACCAACTGAAATTTAATAAAGAAGGACATGAACTGAATTTTGATTTTACTCATTCAATTACAAATGAATCGGAGGATAGTAAATTTTTGAATAATTATCGAATACCATCGGTTGTTACAACTAAGGATAAGACATTGTATCAACATGTGTGTGCTGATACTGAATTTTCAATAGAGTACGCGTTACCAATTTCAGATTCAAAAAAAATAGAAGCCGGATATATTTTTCAGCAAGTAAGTAACGATTTGAACTTAAGACGTGATACAACCACTCAACTACTACCTACTGAAATCTGGATTAACGATGCTCAACGTTCCAATCGTTTTATTAGAAAAGAATCAACACATGTTTTGTATGCAACTTATGAACAGGAAATTGGAAAATTCGGATATTTAGTAGGACTTAGAGCTGAACAAACCTATACAAAAGCAAATCTTGTTACTCTTGATTCAACCATAAACATTCCCTATACCCGAATTTATCCTACGCTTCATCTTTCCTACAAATTAAGTGATATACACGAACTGCAATTAAACTATAGCCATCGAATTAGAAGACCGGAGGACGAGGAATTGAATCCTTTTCCGGAATATCAGGATATGCGTAATATTCGAGCTGGAAATCCTTACTTGATGCCTGAAGACACACATTCGTACGAGTTTGGTTACCAGTTTAAAAAGGATGTAAGTACATTTTTAACTACACTATATTACAGAAATTCATATAATCTCATAACAAGTATCACTCAAGATTTGGGAAATAGTGTATTTAAAACAACTCTTCAAAATTTGGCTCAAAGTCAATCGGCCGGATTGGAGTTGATTTTATCCTCGTCAATCGGTAAATTTTTGACCTTCAATTTGGCTTCCAATGCTTATTATAATACAATTGATGCCTCATCACTTGGCTTTGGCAGCAATATATCAATTGTATCCTGGTCGGCAAATGGAAATGTAAGTATGAATCTCACTAAGTCAACCGTTTGGCAGTTCACTTCCAATTATAGTGCTGAAACGCTTACACCTCAAGGTAAACGATTGCCATCTTTTGTATTAAATTCAGGTATAAAACAAGAATTATTTAAAAAGAAAGCAGCATTAATTTTAACTGTCTCGGATATTTTTAATTCAATGCGGAGTCAATACGAAGTAACAACTCCTACTTTAGTTAGAACTGAAATTCGAAAACGAAGTTCACAAACTATTTACATCGGATTTAGTTATAGCTTTGGTAGTGGCGACAAGAAAATGAAAGAAAGTATGAAATATGATAACTCTTTGTAAAAAATTTGATTTTTGGTTATCAAAAATACAATTCTCCAAAAAAATCAGGACGATGAAAATCAGGCTTTTCAGTAAGGATTGGACTCCAGGTTACAAAATGCATTGAGTCTGTTCCATCGGCACATTTGTAAAAATTTCCAAGCATTTTTTCAGGTAAATTTGATGAATCAATCCCCATTAAATTGAACGGTATTTGCACCGTAAGTTCCCATTCAAACATCCCTTCCATTTCGTTAAATGCGCGTCTACCTATTGACGGATAACGTTTTATGCTAAGCATTTCTTCAGGCGTGAAAAGCACTATATTTTCTGACCTGCTTTTACGTGTACTTGCAGAACAGGTGCCAATACAATTAAATTCAAAGTTTGCGTATTTTTCGGCACCAACCGGCTTACAAAAAAACTCAACACAGCTGTCTTCATGTACGGGGTCATGATCGTTGGAGTAAATGGCACGAAGCATACTTCCCTGCACCGAGAATTTCAAGAATAAGCTATTAGCTGAACGGGCAATATTAAAATAAGTAATTGGTTTATATGCAAATTCAGTTGGCCAGTTTAAAATTTCAATTGCATTTCGCAAGCCAAATTCATCCAAAACATCTCCTGCAGATTCAATATTGGTCTGATTTAAAATTTCAACAAACGGAATTTTTAAACTTTTCATTCTTTTTGATTTTAAATTCGATGCAATATTATTTAATATTTTTGATTTGATAAAATTTCAAATATTAATTCTATATTAAAAAGTAAAATTCAACTAATTAAATTCAGCTAAAAACGAAAGAAGCCGAAAACTTTGATTATTTCAAGTTTCAACTTCTTTGATTTTAAGAATTATTATTAACTATTCAGCCGTATTTAAGCTATTGAAACTCCGTCGGCTATATTATAACCGGAAACTAAATCGTTCATGATTTCTTTGACCGATGATATTTTCGTAGCCAAGTATGCGTTACTTCCTGCAAATGCATATCCTTTGTCCATTTTGCCTTTGTAGGCATTGTATAAGGTTACTATGATGCAATACGGCACAACTTTATAATCGCAAGTATGTAAGCAGTTGTAAGGACATGATTTAGGACGAGTTAATCCAAGTTTAACTTTTTCAAGAAACTCGCCTTTCAATGCACGACCTGGCATACCTACCGGACTTTGAATAATTTCAACTTCGTCTTGCGTAGCGTTGAGATACGATTTTTTGAATTTAATGTCGGCATCACATTCATGAGTTGTAACAAATCGGCTTGCAATTTGAACACCTTTTGCTCCAAGTTGCATCATTTTATGAATGTCAGCGCCTGTATAAATACCTCCTGCAGCTATCACGGGTATTTCCTGATTGTATTTTTCTTCAAAAACAGCTACTTCTCTTACAACTTCAGGTATCAAATTTTCGATTGAGAAGTTTGGATCTTCAATCTGTGATGTTTTAAATCCTAAATGGCCACCAGCTTTTGGTCCTTCAACAACCACTAAATCAGGCAGATAATCGTATAAAGTTTTCCATTTTTCGCAAATAATTTTGGCAGCTCTTGCCGATGATACGATAGGAACTAATTTTGTGGTACAACCTTCGGTTCTATACTTTGGCAAATCCATAGGCAGACCGGCTCCGGCAAAAATTACATCAGCTTTTTCGGCAATTGCAGTTTTAACCATATCGCCAAAATTAGTCAGTGCCATCATGATATTTATTCCAATAATTCCGGAAGATTTCTCTTTAGCTTTTCTGATTTCTTCTTTTAGCCCGATAATGCAGGCTTCCATATAATCTTTTGCTGTGTTGCGATAAATTAATCCAAGACCGGCACACGAAATTACACCAACACCACCTTCGTTTGCTACCGCAGATGCTAATCCTGATAAAGAAATTCCAACTCCCATTCCACCCTGAATTATTGGTAGTTTGGCAGTTAAATCACCAATTTTTAGTTTATTCATATTGCACATTTTAACATTGTATGTGCAAAGGTACATATAATTGACCAAAGTATACCAAGCCTTTAAGATTACACTATTTAATTTAACCGAAATAACTCAATATGTTGGTTGATATTTGTTTATTTTCAATTATTTTGTATAATCATACATGAAAACCATATTAGCACACTGAAATTCAAAGTTTTAAATTATAAGTTTTGATACAAGAATATTGATAAAATACAAATTAACTTTCTATTAGTTTTTGATAATTATATTTGCTTTGCGGCTTTTGCTTTAATGGATTAAAATTTTACAGACCAACTAAACGAGGGCAAGATAGGAAATAAAGACATTGATTTCAATACAGGATTATATGTTTTATAAGCATTTCAATTTACATATTATAAGCATTTCATTTTACATATTACAAGCTTTTCATTTTACATATTGTAAGCTTTATATTTTACATTTTTTAAAGTTGCTATCAGCCTAAGCTCGCTAAAAGTCAATTTATGAATCGATTATACATAGCCAAATGTAAATCATATTTTTGCAAGAAATAGGTCGTTGAAGGTTTTTAAAAACGGGTCTAAGTGATATTTAATTTCGCTAGTTCCAAAGTGTTTATTTTCAAAACCTTATTGCTTTCAGAATAAACAAATTCAGAAACAAACAAAATTTGCTTTGGCAGTTCATATTTCCCTAAAACTTTTTCCATTTCTTTTTTTAGGAATATTTCTTTTTCATAGCTGTAAATGTCTGATTCAATGACCAATACAACCTTATTTTCCAATAATTCGTCGGGAAGTGAAGTAATAAAATAGTTGCTGTGAATAATTCCATCCAGCTTTTTTTCTAACTGTTCGGGATGGATTTTAATTCCGCCCGAGTTAATAACAGCATCTGCCCTCCCCAACCAACGAAATGATTTTGTGCCAATTAAATCAACAATATCATTTGTTTTAATATCATCATTCAATAAATGTGGAGCATTGATAACGAGGCATTCACGCTCATCTTTGTGAATACTTACAGCATTGAGAACCGTGAAAAAATCTGATTTCTCGATGCCATTGAACCTACGCAAAGCAATGTGCGAGCAGGTTTCGGTCATGCCGTAAGTTTCGTAAAGTGCTGTTGGTATCGTTTCAGTCAGTTTTTCCAGTTTATAAGTCACAGGACTACCACCAACAATGATTTTTTTAACCAATTTGGTTTGCAAGCTTTTTGCCGAATGAAAAAGTTGAAAAGGGGTAATGGCGGTGAAATCTATCGGTGTGTGCAGATTTAGAAACGGATTAGCACTTGGCTCAACAGTTATCAAATTAAAACCACCAACCAACGCTCGCACCAACATCATTTTTCCAGCAATATAGGAAGCTGGCAAGCAAAGCAAAGCCGTTTTATCATCGGTCAACTCAAAAAACTGATTGGTCATTCGAGCTGAATATTTCATGCTGGTTTTTGCCAATTGAATGCTTTTAGGCTTGCCGGTAGAGCCTGAAGTTTGAGCCACAATAAAGTCATTTTCATTAAACCATTCTTTAAGAAATTGATAAATCGCATTTTGCCACGAATCGTTTGGTTCGTTTTCATCTTTCAGTTTCTCAATATTTTTTTGAGTGTATATGAATCCGTTAAGTTTTATACTTTGTGAAATATCTTTCATGTGTTTATTGTATCGAACTTAAATCCCAATTATCTTCAACACGATAATACAACATTGCATTTTCAATTTCCAGTGGCGAAGGGATATTATTGTGATATAATTGTCCGGTTCCTAAGCCTTGTGGAAGTTTTGAAGATCGGAAGAGCACACGTCTGAACTCAAGTCACCTGAAGCTATCTCGT
>CAZEEB010000005.1:0-28756 GCA_964511245.1 uncultured Paludibacter sp. | reverse complement strand
GTTTTATTTCCATGTGCTTGCGGTCGGTTCATTCTCTTCACTCATTTCGTTTCGGGGGACGCTGTTCGTGCCTCACTACGCGTCCACCCTTCACTTCATTGCGTTCAGTTCATTTCACCCACCTCAGCACCGCACAGCATAGGTGAATTAGTCGCTCCATTCCACAATCCACGCAGTCATTCCATTTCGCTTTCCGGCTGTAATCCTCCCACAAATCAATCCACACACAAACAGCCAGTATAGCTCCATTTCACTTCCCAACCCCCTGTTTCATTACACGCCTAATCCACCCAAGCTCTTTTCCAACGCAATTCCAGTGGTCTATTTTTCATACTGCGGCGAGTCCACCCCATTAAGCACCTTTCAGGCAGAGCGGTAGGAGTAAAGGCGTTCCGCCAATATAAGAGCCACAATAAGACCCCACCACCCATTAGTTGTGCAGAAAATAAATATATATCGAGTTGATATCCATGTGCTTGCAGTCGGCGAAATACGCCCACTTCAGCACCGCACGGCTTCGGGAAATACTCATTTCCATTTCGCAAGCTCCATTCATTCCGTTTTCACCAAGCCCTTTTCCAACGCATTTCCAGCGGTATATATTTATTTCTGCGTCGAGTTAGCCCCGATGAAATTTAGTTTTTCTATTTTTAAATAGTTCAAGTGCTAAATCTGCGTCAACAATTATTTTACGACCATATTGGCTGACAGCTTCTTTAAGTATTGTTTCTTTATATTTACATGCAGTTACGTTTGATACCCCTAATAATTCTCTAATTCCACGTAAGCCATATACCAAATGCTTTGTTTTTTCAGGTACAATCACAGTTTGACAATTAATTTCCGATTTAATTAATTCCAAGAACTGGCCAACTGTCAAAAATGCTAATGGTGTTTCATTTGTAATTTGATTTGTATTCATTTTCTTTATTTTTAAAGAGTTATTTTCTCGAAAACTTATCAACAAAAATATAGAAATTACCTTTGGCGGTTAAGCCGAGAATAACTTTTTAGTGATTATTTTTTCAGTTGAATAAAAGTTATTTCCCGTCATTCCGAGTGTTGGCTGCAAATATCAAAAGTAGTGCTGATATTCAAAATTGCTTTAGTTACTATTGGCGGAAAAATGAGAATAACTTTTTTCGGGCTCGGTGGGACGGCCCAAAAAGTTATTTCCCATTTTCCGAGTGGTGGGTGCAAATATTCACCGGTTCAAGTCATAGATAAGCCTACCATAAGTCTACCATAAGCCTACCATAAGCCCACCTAATAGAAAAAATCTATAATGTTTATCGGGTACAAAAAAAGCCCCACTTCTCAGTGGAGCTTCCTAAGTTTTGAATGATAATTATCAAAATACGTTTTTGATCTTCATGCTGTTTCCAACAGAAAAAACATAATAATTGTCACCTGCTTTTTGAGAGAATTCAATTCCAACACAACTCAATAAACTTACGCTATCGGTCATTACTGGCGTTCCATTCAAGGCACTTACGATTGAAACTTCAGGATTTTCACCCGGTACAATTTCAATGTAATCGGAATACGTAACTTTTGAAAGCTCGTTTAAAGCTGGTTCAATGGGTTCGTAAACCTTTGTCAACGAATTATAAGCATAATCCGAAATTACTGAGATTGAATTTACAAAACGGAAATGAGTTGCACCAGCAGGAACTTTGAGCTGTTCAAGAGGTTTGAACGCTTCTACTGAAAGTGTAACGCTGGTTCTTCCTGCGTTCGCTACTGTTTCAAATTTTCCGGTGAAAGAACCCTCAACGGTATTATTCCGGTTGAAATTCAACCCGATTAAATGTTGCGGTACAGCAGTAATCAAAATCGCACGAACACCACGAGCTTCCGATTGATCTTCCAAATTGATTTTCTTAACGATACCAGTTAAGCGGCCAGTGAATTGAGGGTCGCTCATTTGTTTCATTAATTGAGATTGTCCTGCACGAATTGATTTGCCTACTGTTGCACAGCCTGCAAATTCATTCATGTTTTCACGAGTTCTGACAAACGATGCTCCAGTTTTTATCTGTTCAGCTGTTGCACCACCATTCATGCCGGCAAAATTGCCTTGCATTCCTTTGATTTTAAAGTGACGAATGTCCCCAATCGTCCCTTTGTACTTTACGTGTCCAAGTTGCCTTGCCATGGTTAAAACGTTTTTAGTGTTGAATAATCCACTATTGAATTATTTTTTGTAAATTTACGGAACAATAAACTATGTTTCAGTCAGTTAAACTAATGTAAAATGGAGTATTTGAATGTATTTGAACCGAAAATTTTAAAAAATCACTTGTTTCTAAATAAGGTTGTTGATGGAGATGGCTTAATTTTGAATGATTTTAGCAATAAATTTGAGCTTGAAATCAGATTTTTGGGGATAGATGCCCCGGAAATAAAATCATGTCGTAAATTATTTCAAGACGAGCGAGAAACGCACATGGCAGGTGCATTATTGATGATGCTGGGAAGATTATCTTTTAATTTTCTGAAAGAATTAGTACTTCCAGGAACTTCGCTTTCAATTGAATTGGAAAAAGGCAACGAAATAGATCCTTACGGGAGAACGTTGGCTTTTGTCTATTTGTCCGATGGTAGGTGTCTCAATGAAATAATGATTGCTGAAGGTTATGCAAAGCCCTACAGTCGATATTATTGTAGTGAACTAACAAACTATCAAATTCTAAACATGAAGGCTAAGAACGAAAGAAAAGGATTGTATTCAATTGTGGATGATTTTTGAAATCAATTGAAAGAGGTTGAAATGATTTGCATGTTGTGCAAATGTTGTGCAAATGAGGTAAAACAAAAAGCTCAATCGTTGAAAATCAACTGATTGAGCTTTTACGGGTACCCAGAGCCGGGATCGAACCGGCATGGAAGTGAATCCACTGGTGTTTGAGACCAGCGCGTCTACCAATTCCGCCATCTGGGCAATTGCAGTGCAAAAGTAAGTATTTTATTTGGATTTGACAATACAAATAAATTTGTAAAGTTTAAATATATTTCCTGATACAAATGAAATATTAATCAGTAAAAAAAATACAAATTCAATTCATTGATATTTAATAACCTGCGGATTCAATAATATAAAAATTTAAACACGTTTTTTTCGTCACAAACTTATATTTCATTTTACTTTAATATAAATGTTTCGGTCTAATTTAATTTCAACTCATTTTCAAAATAATTTATTGTTTTAATTAAACCTTCATTTAATTGAACTGAAGGATTCCAATTATTTAATATTTCTTTTGCTTTTGAGATATTTGGCTGCCTTTGCTTGGGATCATCGGAAGGTAGTGGTTGAAATATCAATTTTGATTTAGAGCCTGTTAAATCTATTACTTTAGTTGCCAATTCTATCATGGTAAACTCATTTGGATTTCCAATATTTACTGGTCCAATTACCGAATCATCGGTTTTCATCATTCTAATCATCCCTTCTAATAAATCATCAACGTATTGAAAACTACGTGTTTGTGAACCTGTTCCAAAAATTGTAATGTCTTCACCACGTAAGGCTTGAACAATAAAATTAGATACTACTCTACCATCATTTGGATTCATACGTGGCCCATAGGTATTGAATATTCTAATTATTTTTATTTTTACAGCATTCTGTCGGTGGTAATCCATAAACAAGGTTTCGGCACAGCGTTTACCCTCGTCGTAACAAGAGCGTATACCTATTGTGTTTACATTTCCCCAATATTCCTCAGGTTGAGGATGTATGCTTGGGTCTCCATATACTTCACTAGTAGAAGCTTGAAGAATTTTCGCTTTTACCCTTTTAGCCAAACCTAGCATATTAATTGCACCCATAACCGATGTTTTGACAGTTTTGATAGGGTTATATTGGTAATGAACCGGTGAAGCTGGACAAGCCAAGTTATATATTTCATCAACTTCAGCCATATAGGGAGAAGTAACATCGTGGCGTACAAATTCAAAATAGCCATTTGTAAGGTTGTGTTCAATATTCTTACGCCTACCCGTAAAAAAGTTATCTAAACAAATCACTTCATTTCCTTCACTTAAAAGCCTATCGCATAAGTGAGATCCTATGAAGCCTGCACCTCCAGTTATTAATATTCTACTCATTTTATTTTTTATTTATTAGTTAGTTTATTGTGATATTTTACAATTAAGCACGTTTTGCTCGCTCCCAATTTACACTTTGTGATTTCTTTAAATACCTACCAAAACCCATAAAAACAGCATAGTTCATGATGAAAAAGTAATATGGAATGAAAAATACTTTTATTTTCATTTTTTTATTTTCAAGAATCCAACCAGTAAAAGCAGATAAATAAAAGATAACTTGCAAAACCATTATTATTGCAAATAATGTTGATTCTTGAATTAAAAATACATTTAGCAAAAGTACACATAATAAAGCAATTGGTGTAACTGTCCATCGTAAAACCCTATGTGAAATATACTGAAACGATAACATTCCATATTTAAATATATTCAACAAAGGATATAGTCTTATCACTGATTGTATACCTCCTGCAGCAATGCGAATTTTTCGTTTAAGTTCTTCTTTTACATTTGCCGAAGCAGTTTCAATAGCATAAGCATCAGGATTATAATCAATTTTATAACCACGCATTGCTACCCGAAGCGAAATAATAAAATCATCGAGCAATGTATCACCTTCTACTTCATTAAACAATTCAGTTCTGATAGCAAATAATTCTCCGGCTGCCCCCACTGCAGAATAAAGTTCTGCATCCCAACGCTTAAGAGTAGATTCATATTTCCAGTAGAGTCCTTCGCCTGCTGCTGATGCTGCTTCTTTTTCATCATTCATTATCCTTTTTTCTCCAGAAACACAGCCTGTTTTGGGGTTTTTAAACATTTCAGCAATTTTCATAATTGATTCTGTTCCCAATAAAGTATTAGCATCTGAAAATATAACAATAGGTGTTTTTACATATTTAATACCTCTATTCATTGCAGCAATTTTCCCATTCCGTTCCGGCTTATGCAGTAATTCTATACTAGGATAGGCTTGAAGTAATTCAGGAGTTTTATCAGTTGAGCCATCGGTAACCCATATTTGATGTAGTTTTTCGGCCGGATAATTTAATTTTGATGTATTTTCTACTTTAACTTGCACATAATCTTGTTCATTATAGGCAGCTATTAATATTGTTACATCCGGAAGTTCTTCTAAATTTATTGAAGCTGGTTTCTTCCATATCAATCGTTTCAAAGTGATTAATACAAACAATACGATACCATATCCTATATAAGTATAAAATATTAGCGCTATTAATATCCAAAACAAAATTTCTATTGTACTCATAATTCTTATATTTGATATTTGTTTTTTATTTTTTTATTGTTCATATTTAGTCCATTCTGATTTCAGTTCATCATACTGTTTTTTTATTTTGGCAGGATTGCCTGCTACTACAGAATAAGACGGAATATCTTTAGTTACAATACTTCCGGCAGCGATTACACAATGTTTTCCAACATTTACGCCAGGTAGAATTACGGAATTTGCCCCAACCCAAGTTTCATCTCCAATAACTACTTCTTGTGTATTAACCCCTTGTTCGGAAATTGGTTTTGAAACATCTGTGTAATTGTGATTTAATGCTGTTATAACTACATTTTGAGCTAGTCGGACATTATTGCCAATCGTTACCGGACCAATCAACACAGAACCAATGCCAATACGTGTATAGTTGCCTATATCAATTTTACCCATACCATTATTTACAGTACAAAAATCTTCTATTGTAGAATTTATACCTAATTTAAAGGGATTAAATGGTAATATATCTACCCTAACACTAGCTTGTATTCGAGCACCTTTGGCTTTTTTTCTAAAAAAAGGGTTAACAAAATTTTTTATCCACCATCTTGGTCGTGCTTGATTTTTTGGAGTCAACATCCAAAGTGCAATTTTCTTTAATTTTTCTGATTGCTTGATTTTGTAGATAATTTCCATAAATCATTTTTTATTTAATGTATTGTTCTACAATTCGATAAATCTCATTCACATTATTTTCCCATGTATGTTCAGCTGCAAATTTTATTCTGTTTTTCTCCTTTTCTTTCGTATTTCCTTCAAGCTCTTTTTCTACGGCTAAAACCCATTCGGTTTGGTTACTTGCTAGCGATACGTATTTGTCGAAAAACGACATTGCAATAGTTTTTGTAGCTACAGTAGGCTTGCCCATTGCTAAATATTCATCAATTTTTCGTGGGTAGTTTCCAATAGTAACTTCATTTAAAATTTGTGGATTTATTGCTACAGTAAATGCTTTGAGATATAATGGTAATTCAACTTCGGGTTTTGCTCCTAAAAACCATACATTTGCCATTTGATGCAAATCACAAACTGCAAATTCATTATCTTCAGGACCTACCAAAACGATATTCCAATTTGGTTTATTTATCGCCAGATGTTTTATTACTTCGATATCAAGTCGTAATGTTTTTAGTGCACCAATATAGCCTATTATTGGTTGATGGATTTTAGCAATATCAAGGGGCACAGATTTAATATTTTCGGGTTTAAATGCTGATAAATCACAACCTTGACCTACAAAAAAACTATTATGATTATTCTTTGAAGCAATTTGAGCTAAATATGTAGAATTCGCCATTACAATATCTGCTTTAGCCATATGAAGAGGTTCAATTCTACATCCCTGGGTTTGCCAGTATTTTACCGCAGTTAAATTATCACGCGTGTAATAAATGTAAATTTTGGGATTTAAAAGTTCCTTTAAATAAAAACTGCGAAACATATCGCTATCACAGAATAAAATAAAGTCTTTGAATTCTAGTAGTTTAATTGCCTTTTTAATTTCAGAGGCAAATACTTTGTTATTATGTATATTTAGAAAATCAAATAAAAAATTGACTGACAAGCTACTGATTGACTCTATGATTTTAGAAGGAGAGTATACCCATAAATTTGTAGATATTTCACTCAAATTCAACTCATTGTTTGATTTTTTAAAAAAGTTGAAGTGTTTATTGTTTTTGAGCAAAGTTAATCGATCTTTAGCCGAATTAACATATAGCACTCTATTATTTTTGGAAAATTCTATGGCAATATTTTTACAATTACTCCCAATTTGAATATCCCAAGATTGTAATCCAACAACAATAATATCTCTACCTTTTAGCATGACAATAAAGTTTTAATCATTCTTACATATTTCAGTGTAAACTTGTTGAACTGAATTTACCAAACGGGAAATACCAAAATTAGTTCGAACAAACTCATATGAATTATTATCCAATTCATTTCTCAAAGATTTGTTATTTGCAATCAAAAGCAATGCCTCAGCCAGTTTTTCCGGATTTCCGATTTCAACCAATAGTCCGGTTTCGTTTGCTTTAACAAGTTCGATATTTCCATCCACAGGCGAGCAGACTACTGATTTTTTCATAGCCATTGCTTCTAATATGCCGATTGGAAATCCCTCCCAAAGTGATGGTAGACAATATATATCAATTGCATTAAGAATATCAGGGATGTCTGATCTAAAAGATTCAAAAATGACCTTATTTTGTAAGCCAAGTTCGTTAGTAAGTTTAACTGTTTCGGCTTTCAAATCTCCGTCGCCAACCATTAATAAAACAATGTTATCTGATTTTTCAGCTACTAACTTCATAGCTCGTATCATTGTAAGAGGATCTTTTTGAACTGTCATTCTGACAATATATCCAATTACTATTTTATCCTCTGAAATTCCAAATTCCAATCTTATCTTTTTAAACTCATTTTCCGGATTAAACTTGTTTAAATCAACTGCATTATAGATCACTTTTGACCGTTTCATATTAAAACGTTCAATTCCATCTCGCTCATTACTTTTTGAAACACAAATAGTTAAATTCGCTTTTGAGGTAAGAAAATTTTCGGATAATTCACGCGCTTTTCTTACCAAAAAATTCTGATCAGGATGAAATGACCATCCATGAACAGTATAAACTAAAGGTAATTTGGCTTTTTTTGCAGCCCAAAATACGTTTGACATTGCTCTTGTGCCATGTGCATGTATAATATCAAACTGTTCACTGCGAATAAGTTCCAGTACTTTTGACCAAACTTTATTATCAAAACCTCGTTCGGTGAAAATTACATGAGTTTGAATACCACGTTTTCTTAGTTCTTGTACCATTGGACCATCAGTGAATGACAGTACAACAGGCTCATACAATGACTTGTCGAGGTTTGTACAAAGTTCCAAAACATGAGTTTCACCTCCGCCTACCCGACCTTGCCTAATGGCTTCTAGTATTTTAATCTTCTTGGTTTCCATAGAAATTCAGTTATGACTTTCAACCTTTTATTTTGAAGTTCCGTGCTCTGTATGTATAAACTTATTGTTAGCGCCTTTAAGTTTAAAAAGTGACAAGAACATAAGAAAAAAAGCTTTTGGAAGTGTTATTAATGCTTTGAGGGTTTGCTTGTTGTAAAATTTAGATGGGATACTTAATAAAAATGCTAAAACAACAGCTATAAAAATGCCATTCCAATAAATTGGCGATAATGCTAAAACTTTATTTTCGGGAAAAAACAATGATATTGTACTGTAAAAAAATGCCAAAAGTCCAGTAAATCCAATAAGTAAAATTCGAGGAGGTGTAATCATTTGATATACTTTATCAAAAAAATCAATATTAGCTTTAAAAATTAAATGATATAAACCTGCTAAAATAAATCTAGAAAAATATACAAATTGCGCTGACAACCAGCGTTTTCGTTGATTCGCAAATACTTCAGCTTTTTGCACTTTTTCATCCATTACAAGTGCATGGTCTAAAAATTCAATTTTATATCCATCTCGCAATAATTTCAGTTCCAATTCTTTGTCAAATCCACCTACAGCATCTATTTGAGCCATTATTTTTTTAAAAAACGGATAGTCAAAAGCCATTCCTGAACCAATTAAAGCTGAAGAAAATCCGAATGCCCGATGTCCTTTTCTGAAAATATTGTTGTTCACTTCTTCACTAATTGCATCAAGCACAGCAAAAGAT
This sequence comes from uncultured Paludibacter sp., assembly GCA_964511245.1. Classification (GTDB taxonomy): domain Bacteria; phylum Bacteroidota; class Bacteroidia; order Bacteroidales; family Paludibacteraceae; genus Paludibacter. The sequence goes on along the minus strand of CAZEEB010000005.1, from coordinate 19,723 downwards.
GTGTTCATGTTTTTTGCCACTCTATGACCTTGTACTACGATAAAACCTTCATCAAAAGCTGAATTAATTCTACTTATAAAATCAGTTGCCATAATATTGTCAGCGTCGAGTACTAATGCCACATCATAATTATCGCCAATTATTTCCATAGCTTTATTTAACGCTTTTGATTTAGTGCTTTTTTCGAAAGATACTTCTACTACCCTAATATCCAAAGTATTGAGCAAATCAATTGTTTCTTTTTTAAAAGTATCGGCTATTATTATGATGTCGAAAAGTGTTGATGGATAATCTTGCTTAAGTGATTGTACAGCTACATCGTATATTACATTATCTTCTTTGTAACCCGGAATTAGTACTGCAAATTTACGAGATTTAATATTTTTCGATTTATCAGTTTTCTTTGCACTAAAAAACCTGCCACCAAATGCAAAAACGAGTATATAAAATGCCGAAAATCCAAAGTAAATAAAGAATGTGTATTCAATAAAATGAATACAAAAATAAATTATTCCCATAGCGTTAAAATGTTGGGTTAGTTTTCAAACCGCTAAAATGAGTAATATTCCATTTATATGCTTTCCAATAAGCTTTTAAATGTTTAAATTTTGCATGTAATAAGTAGTTTAAAGTGTTTTTTGGGAAAGAAAAAACATGTTGAAATAAGATACTTATTAGCAACTGCATACCGCTATAATTACGACGTGTAAAAATCAACCTGCTTCTATTAATATAATATGTTTTAAGTGGACTGTCTTTTCCTGTAGAAATTGATTCTTTATGGAACACAATGGAAGCCGGTTGATAAAATATCTCGAAACCAGCACGTTTAATTGCCATACTCCAGTCATGCTCTTCATAATATAAAAAGTATATATCAGGCATAAGACCCACAATATCAATAACGTTGCGAGATACCATCATGGCACAGCCATGAGCAAAATGTGTTTTTTCTACATAATCAAAATCTCCATTGTCCTTTTGTTTACTTCCAATTGCATTCATTCGCATAGTAAACGGATTCATGTCAGTAAAACCAGCATATTGAATTGTGTCTGGTTGGTAGAAATACTTAATTTTAGGACTTACTGCACCAATTTTAGGATTATCAATAAATAATGAAACCATTGGCTCTAAAAAACCAGCGTCTACTTCTGTATCATTGTTTAGCAATAAAATATAATCTCCTTTGCATTGTCGTATACCCAAATTATTTCCACCGGCAAAACCTAAATTTTCCGAACTCTTAATCAAGGTGACATTAGGATAATTAAGATTCAACAAGTTAATATCTTCTATGCCAGATGCATTATCAACAATGATTACTTCGTAATTAGGCCAAGTTAAGCCTTGCAACGAATCTAAAAGTTGATTCGTTACAAGTGCCTGTTTGTAATTAACAGTAATTATGGATATGGTTGGAAAACCTTCCATGACTAAATAATTAAACGTTAATTGGTTTTCTTCCTATACTGAAATATTTGAATCCAAATTCAGCAATTTGTTCAATATCAAATATATTTCTTCCATCAAATAAAACTTTGTCGTTCATCAACTTTTCCATCACACTAAAGTTTGGTAATCTGAATTCACTCCACTCAGTTACAACAGCAAGGGCATCTGCATTGATAAGTGCCTCATTCATATCTTTACAATACTTTACCGTATCACCCAGTGTATGTTTTGCTTCATTCATTGCAATTGGATCATATACACTTACTTTTGCCCCTGAATCTAATAAACTTTTAATAAGCACCAATGCAGGCGCTTCACGCATATCATCAGTTTCAGGCTTAAATGACAATCCCCAAATAGCAATTGTTTTATCTTTTAAATTTTCGCTAAAGTAGGTTGATATTTTATTAAACAATACATTCTTTTGTTTATAATTGACTTCTTCAACAGCTTGTAAGACTTTTAAATCATAATTTAAGTCTTTCGCAGTTTTAATTAATGCTTGTACATCTTTTGGGAAACATGAACCACCGTATCCTACACCGGGGTAAAGAAATTTATAACCAATTCGTGAATCCGAACCAATTCCCTTGCGAACTAAATTAATATCTGCACCAACAATTTCGCATAAATTAGCAATATCATTAATAAAACTGATTTTAGTTGCTAGCATAGAATTTGCTGCATATTTAGTCATTTCAGCCGAAGTTATATCCATCACAATTATAGGATGATTATTTAACACAAAAGGCTTGTAAAGACGTTTAAGAACTTTTTCAGCTTGTTCTGTTTCTACTCCAATTACTATTCTATCAGGTTTTAAAAAGTCATCAACAGCGTTTCCTTCTTTTAAAAATTCAGGATTTGAAGCAACATCAAAATTTACATCAACACCCCTTTTATCTAATTCAGCTTGAATAGCAGCTTTCACTTTACTGGCTGTTGTTACGGGCACTGTACTTTTAGTAACAACTACTGTGTAATTATTCAAATTTTGACCAATTTCTTTTGCTACTCCTAATACATATTTTAAATCAGCACTCCCATCTTCATCGGGCGGTGTGCCCACAGCAATAAAAATTGCATCGCTTTGATTTACAACTTCTGATAATTTTGTTTTAAAAAATAAACGTTCTTTTTGAACATTTCTTTTGACAATATCTTCGAGACCAGGCTCATAAATAGGCATAATACCTTCATTTAAACTGTCTATTTTACTTTGATTGACATCGATACAATTTACTATTGCACCTGTTTCAGCCAGGCAAGCTCCCGATACGAGACCTACATATCCTGTTCCTACAATTGAGATATTCATACTGTTGAAATTTAATAATTTATAATTTAAATATGTTTCTTCTTGACTATTAAAATAGGATTCAAAAGTTAATCGGGGCAAATATAACTCATATATATTTAGTAATTTGTAGTAAAAAAACTGAATTTATGTCGCACTTTTAACTTTTTATTGTAGTTGATTTTATTGAATTATAAAAAACGGATAAAATCATTTAAAATTAGTCACAAAAAAGATTGATAAAATTATGGAATATGACCTGCTTAATGGTTTTATAAATATCTGAAATTCTGAAGATTAAAATTTTATAATTTGATATTATTCAAATAAATGCTTTATATTTAATTACTTATTTTAATTTTTTCATTAATATCAAATGCAGCTTCTTCATCTGCTTCCCATTTTGGCATCATAAAAATAAATGCGACACCGGAAAATATAATTATTAAATTTGGCATTTGCCCCATGGCGCTACTACTATATGAGGCAGCCATAACGCCAAACATTCCGCCACATAAAGCCATTGCTATATTCTTATACCGTTCATTTTTAAGTTTAAAGAAAACCAGATATGAACATCTACCTAATGCAAAAAATAAAAAAAACAAATAATAACTCAGCCCTATTATACCTTGCTCAGCCCAAACCTGAATATACCAACCATCAGGTGGTGTCTCTGCCAAAAATGAACCAGGCGTAAATCGTAAACCCCAATTTCCGCATGAACCTATGCCGCCTCCAAAGGGTCTGGTACTTAAATATACTGCAAATTTCTTCCTGTTTTCAACCCTAACCTGATATGAATCATTATTACTATCCAACCCACCTCTAAATCTCCGTATTTCATAGTTACTATTTCCTATAGTTGTAAATTTAAATATTACGAAAATTACGACTAAAACCATTAATGCAGTAAATAGGACTTTAACTCGTTTCGATAAAATTGCATATAAAGCAAAACCTCCAAGTGGCACAGATAATGCACCACGTGTTCCGGAAATAAACATAGCAAAAAGAGCCATAAAACCTACAAATAAATAAAATCTTTTTTGTTTCTTATTTTCAGAATTTATACCTAAAATCAAATATACTACGGCTGCATAACCCATTGACCCACCGTAAGTTCCAGAATCAGGAAAAAATGAAAATACGCGTAGCCCACCTGCCAAAAGATGTGTTTTTCCACCAATATCACGCAGCCAAATTGATTCCCAATGATCTACACCTATAAATTTTTGTTGCATCCCTTTAAGTACAGCAAGAATTGTAAACCATGCTGTAATTTTGATTAAAAATTCTAAGTCTTTCGGTCGGTTGAAAAGTATAAAAATCAAAGGTATTGTAAGAACAATATATAATGAAACACCTCTCATGGCATAAAACCAGGCTTCTTTGCTACGTGCTTCGGGATTTACTAGTTGAAAAAGCGTGAACCCAAACCAAATAACTGCAACTAATGTGATAAAATTTGCCGTTTTTTTCCATTCAACTTTAGTGTTAAATTGGCTAAATAATAAAGAAACCCAAGTTAATACAAGTAATGCATCAACCGATAACCCAAGCGGTCCGGGTATATAGCGAGTTAACCCTACAGCAAAATAATTTGCATAAAGAACTGATATAAAGCCAATACGAGGATTAGAAAAAATAATAAACAGATAAATAATTGGAAATGGAAGTATCAGAAAAATGAAAGCAGATATCAAATTGTCTTTTGAGAAAAAATATAAGGCTGCTGAAAATAAGCTAAATAAAGTTACACTTACAGAAATTATGATTGTTTTGTGCCGCTTATTAATATTTGCCCCCCAGTTTTTCATGCTGAATAAAATTTATATAATAATATCATATTCAGGTTTTTATTTCTTAAATAATTTAGTCGAGGATTTTAAAATATATCCCAGTGTTCTGAAAATTTGTTTTAATGTAAAACTCAATGTCAATCCCGAGAATTTATAAATATACCTCCAACCCATTACAATTCCCATTATGGTAAACAAAACAGTGGCAACAGCAACTAATTCCAGCGAATGAAATATAAATACAGCAACTAAATCAAATGCTACATTAGATATAAGCATTACAATTATTTTTTTAAAATTTAGTTCAGGTTTGTCAAATGCAAACAATGCAACTCCTGAATATCGGTCAAATGGCAACGTAAATATATAACCAATAATAATGTAAAGAATGGTTTTTTGCAAATCAATAGAATCAGCATAAATTTTCCCTCCAAAAAAATGAAGAATATACCCTGCTGAAAGTGGAATGATAATTAAAAGTGGCAGAAGAACAACTACTGAATATGAAATATATAAACTAAATACCTCGTTAAATTTTTCTTTACTTTCGGTATAAGCTGCAGAAAGTTTTGGATATGCTGTAGCAGTTAAGCTTCTTAATGGAATTTCAACAAATTCAACAAATTTCAATGGTATTGCATAAATTGCCACTGCCGGTGCACCCATTACAGAAGAAAGACTTATTATAATTGTATCACTACTACGCAATAAACTACTTCCAATATTACTTGCTGTTGAGTATTTTCCAAACTGTAATATTTTTGTTAGATTTTCTCTTTTATAATACCTAAAAAATCTACTTCCATCCCAACGAGTAAAAATTACAAAAATTGATACAATAACATCTGACAGCCCATAGGTTATAATAATTCCAGTTAAATTTTCGTCAAAAAGTAAAATGTAAAGTCCCATGAATACAAGGTTCAATACTCCAATTGAACTCCGTATTACTAAAATTCGTTTAAAATTGACAATTCCCTGGCAATATGTAACAGCTTGCATATGAGCCAAATTAGCAAAAGCCAAAAAGGGATAAAATAATAAAATTGGTAAATAATAACTATCTAAAAAAAAATCTTTTATTAGAAAATAAATAGGAATAAAAATTAATGAAAGAATAAATGTTGAATAAATAGACAATCGATAAGTTGCAGCTATATTTGAGTATTGTTCCTCGCCTTTTGTAGTCGATATGGCACGTATTGCACCAGTTGCGGTTAAACCTGTTCGGAGCATATCCAGCAATGAAACAGCAGTAATAAATATAATCCAACGTCCGTACAGATCTTTATTTAACATGCGAACCATCATAAAAAAAAGCACCATGCTAAATGCTGCATACAAGATATTGCCAATTAATGAATGTATATTGCTCGATCCACTAAGTAGTTTTTTTATTTTTCCAAACATGTTTTTTTTAAGTAAATCGTTGAATTATTTTTTTTACATACATCCTTAGTGCTGATCTTTTTTTTGGAATTTCGCCATACATTTCGTCCAGATTATCTGGTAATGCTTTAGTTAATACAGCATATAGATTGGTGGTTACAAGCTGTTTAAGTTTATTTAAATTAAATGTATCAGCGTTTGTCCAAGTGGCAGTTGCATCAAAAACAAGAATACTTATATCTCCATTTTTAATTAATAATGGGTTGTCAATTCCTTCAGAAATTGGTGGAAATATGCTTATTATAAAATCAGTATTTATTGAAATTGAATTACATAATTGCTTATAAGATTCTGTTTTGTAAATATCTTTAATTTTTAAGCTATTTATTTCAGTTGAATCTAAAAAACTAATTATTGATACCGAATAACCGTGCTTTTCAAGCTCATTTTTAATTATATCACTTACGTATTCATTATCAGAATGTTCCCAATTACTAAAAATCTGAATTGTTACAGGTGAATTATGAGCAGAGGCAACAAGCCGAATTTTTTCATAAAGAAATAAAGATGCACGTTCAGTAACCTTCTCAGTGTTAACATATTTCTTGTTATCATGTAAGCAAAATGAACCTAAAACATCTAAATCTGACTTGGTTTTAAGTATTGATGGCTTTTTAATTCTATGATCAAGTAATTCAATTATGAAAACGCCAAGTATATAAAAAATGACTGAGAATAATGCAGCAAGAATAACAAATATCTTTCTTTTTGAAGGTATTGCTTGAATGGGAAGCTTTGGCTCGTCCATCACTTTCATATTCGAAATCATGTCTGCATTTTGTTGTTTAAGTCGAGCTAAACCCAAATGATGAAGAATTTCAAGATATTCTTTCTCGTTTACTTCAATTTCTCTTTGTATTCTGGTAAGGGTTGCGCCAAGAGGAGCGTAAAGCTGATATTGCACCATAAATTCCTTACGTCGTTGGTTCATTGATTTATAAAGTGCTGAATTGCGCTCGAAATTTTTAACAGCTTCGAGCCATTCTGCAAGAATTTTTTGAGACTCAATTCCTTGACTATTACTGTCAAAATTGTAAATTGTTTCTATTTTTGTAGATAGTTTACTTTCAAGTTCTTTTCGTTTTTGCTTCAGAGAATTTAATTTAGTTGAAGTTGAATTTGCCGGATTTAATTCTATTTGAGCAATATCATTATTAGTTGAAATAAGTTGTTCCCTAATACCCAAAATTTCATTAGATCGAAGATTAATATTGTATCGTTTTGCTATCTCTGCATCAATTTTGGCAAGTACGGCTTGTGATGCAAGGTATTCCATTTTAATTTCTTGTTGTCGAACCTCAATTTCTTGTTGCTGTGACGATACATGTTTTGTTTGCTCGTAATAATTTATAATGTCATTTTTAGTGTTAAATTCAAGCAGTCTGTCTTCGGCAATTTTTAATTTATCACCAGATTCTCCTAATTTCTTTTCGAAATATGCAACAGCTGACCCGGTTTGATTACTTTTAAGACCACTGTATTTTTCAATAAAAGCTAGCGATAAAAATTTAACGGAATTATAGCAAATTCCCTGATCATCAGACTCATATGACAATTTTATTAAATCACTACTTGTTAATCTTTCGCTTTTAATGTCCGACAACGCATCTGTACTATAATATTTGTTTTTATAGTTTAGAAGCCCGTAAATAAAATTATGGTCATCCTGCTTAACATAATGTTTTAAATTTTGAAAACTCTTTTCAAAATTTCCTTTTACAATAAGTTTGGTTACCTCCGGCGGAACACTTTCATGAAGTTCCTTAAAAGCTTTTTCAGAAATTATATCTTTTCGGGGTTTATCAAGCAATAAATGTTGAGCTAGTAATTTCAAAGAAACTTCTTCCAAGATAGTCTTCGATTTTAACAGTGCAAGTATATTGTTGTATTCATTTTGGGTTGCAAAATAATCAACCCGGTTATTCTCTACATCTATTCCAGTATTTGAAGTTATACCCGTAAAAAGGGTAGCTTCAGTTGAATAATTTACTGGCAGATTTCGAGTAGTATACATTACTATAGCAGCCGAAATAACTGGTAAAATAATAATATACTTAAGTTTTTGATTAAGTATTTTGATAAATTGAATTAGATTCATTTTAATATTTATTTAATTTTAGGCCAGTAATTACTTGCAGTTTATAAAACTGTGAATAAAATTCATTTCTACTTTTTATTAAACTTTGTTTTGCATTACCGCGTGCAGATACCAGAGTGGCGAAGTCAGTTAAATTTAGCATGCCGCTTTTAAAGTCTTTCAACGCTTTCATATAACTTATTTCAAAGGTTTGAACAATATCTTGAGCCACATCCATTGTTTCTTTATAGCTTATAAGTTTGTAGTATTCTTCAATTACCAACTGAGTTAACTCTTTTAACAGTTGTTGTTTTTTTAACTCATTGGCTTTTATGCTATAATTCAATATATTTATTTCATTTTTTTTGCTGGTTAAATTTCCTATAGGTAGTCTGACACTTAATCCCAGATAGTAATTAAATTGTTGATTTGCTAGTTTTACTCCTAAAGGTGTTGTAGATCCGGAAATTTGATCTGTTATTGTAATTTGATCAAATAATCCATACCTTCCATTTCCATCAATATATACATAATTTATCCACGACTTTTTCTCGATTTTTATCTTTTCGAGTATTTGGTCAATTTCTTTATCAGTTGCTTGTAAAAGGGGGGAACTTTTTTCTGCAGTTTGAATAAAAACATTAAGTTCGGGGATGTTTATTTTGCTAAAATTGGAATCTGATTGAATTTCTGCCAAATTAGTACCTACTAACTTTTGAGAATTCAAATTTAAAAGAATGCAACTGAATGCAAAAAATAAAAATAAGGTTTTTTTCATGCTTCCTTAATTAAATAAGTTTCATTCACTCTAACTCACAATACTTTAGCTTTGATGAAAAAATCAAAAAATAGGATTGAGCAGGAATGAATTAAATCTAATTCTAAAAATAATTTTTACACATTCTCGTGTTGAAGCATAGCTGGTATAGTTTTCAAAAGCAATTTAATATCATACCAAAATGAATAGTTTTCGGCATACTCAATATCCAGTTGTTTCCGATCGTCAGCCGACATTACGTTTGATCCACCTCGCTTTGTAACTTGCCAAAGCCCTGTCATTCCTGCGGGTGCTAAAAATCGTTTAGCCCATTGATCGGTAGTTAATAATTCTGCCTCGTAAAGAGGTAGTGGCCTATTTCCAACAATTGACATATCGCCTTTTAAAACATTGATTAGCTGAGGCAATTCATCAACACTTGTATTGCGAAGTATGCGGCCAATTTTTGTTATACGTGGATCATTTGCAACCTTGAAAAATGCATTCTCGCGTTTAACTGACTTTAGATTTTTTACTTTAGTTTCAGAAACAAAGCCATCGTCAGAAATTAATACTGGCGCATTTGGATCTAATGCTTCATATTTTTGTGAAGTTTCTGCTTTACTCGCTGTATATTGATTGTTTTTCATTAAACTATCTACTTTTTTATCAGCTCCGGTATACATACTTCTAAATTTGTAAAATCCAAACACCTTGTAACCGCTACCAATTCGTGGTGAGGTATAATATACTTTTCCTTTTGATTCGAGCCTAATTAGAATGGCAATAACTATGAAAATTGGTAATAAAAAAAGTAATATTACACTTGAAAATGCGATATCAAAAAGCCTTTTCCAAATAGGCAACTTAAAACCTGGCAATAAATCATTTGTATTTTGAGTCAGTTGATCATAATACTGATTTATAAATTCAAAACGTTTGAAAATATTATCTACATTACTTTCAATAGTAAAAACATCATGAGCACCACTTTTAATTAACTCCTGATTATCAGGATTTTTACTAATTGCGAAAATTACTATTTTCGACTCAGCCAAACTTGCCTTGAGCGATTTAATTAACAAATAGTCATCTTCTGTGTCAGTTGATTCATAAAATACCAAATTAATTTCCTCAGCAAGTTTTAATGCGTCAAATGGCTGATCGGTAATTTGAATGCCAAAAAGTGTATTTTTTTCTTTTAATTTTTCAACAAATGACAATTCATTTCCTATATATAATGCTTTGTATTTCATAAGCTTATGTGGATTAAATTAAATATCAAGGTTAATCAAAATGGAATAACATTTCAAATAAAATATTATTTTAAAATCTTAAATATATTTTCAATTCTGGCAAGTAGTTCAGCCGGATTATATGGTTTTTCTAGATAATCGCTTGCTCCTAAGTTAATTAGTTTAATTTTTTCGTCGCTTTTGTCAATACTTGAAAGTATTATTACAGGAATGTTTTTAAAAGCGCCACTACTTTTAATCTGTTCTAAAAAATCTTTACCACCCAAAACCGGCATATTTAAGTCACTAATGATCAGGTCTGGCATGAAATTACCATCTTGAAGAAGTGAAAGCGCTTTAATACCATTTTCCGCACTTTCTACGTAATACTTACTTAAAAGGATTGTTTTGGTTAATCTTCTGAATTCTTCACTGTCGTCGACTACTAAAATTTTCTTTTTCATGGCTATTTTTTTAAAGGTAAATTTCAGGTGAATCTATTTAAAAGACTCACCTGAAAAATTAGTGTTTATTTGTGTTCGTCAAAAATAATTTTTTTTTTTGATATTTCTATATTTTATTACAAAATTATTTTTTATAAATTTTTGAAGCATCTCTATAACCAGGTTTATTAACATACCAGTCTGTATTCGTTGTTCCTCTACTTGCAGCCCAACTATTGAATAATAAAAACGCCTTATTAATACTTTGTTTTTCAATAGCATAATCTAATGATACTGGTATATTTAATGCCCAAGGCAGATATTTGTCTGAAACATAATACTTTCCTGAAGAAACAATCGAATTGTCATTACCTGTACCTAGTAATTTCAAATCAGCTAAACTTGTAGGCGCATTGTTTGGCAAGTGAACTTCTTTGCCTCTTTCACGATTAATAATTATAAATGGATTATATGGTGCTGAACCAAATGCTGCAGCGTTTATTGCTGTTTTAAATTCTACATTTAAATTTATTGTTTGAGGTATTGAATAGGTATTTCCAATGATTGTATTTACACACAATCCTGAACCTGGATAAGGCAATACATTATAAGCATCATCAAATGCAATTACTACAGCTTTTGCTTGATTATTTTCTGTACCATTTGCAGCTATATCAAGGTAACCTTTGGTTATTTTTTGACCTGTAACTGAAAGTACGTTTTTAGGATCAGTATTAAATTGAATACCAAATGCATTGTGATACGAAGCTCCGATAGCTCTAACTGTGATTTGTGAATTTATTGCTACAACTAAATTTTGAGCATTCGTTATTTGATTAAAATTATAATCAATTACCATATCATTAAAATCATAATCACCTTTAAATGGCCATAAATCTTCAAATGCTAACGAACCTGTTTGCGATTTTGCTGGATAGTAATTGTTGTGTGCCCGTGTAGGATCGTTAGGATAGTCGTCTGAGCTATCAGGTACTCCATCACCATCGGTATCTTTAACGGTTACAATAGGTTTATACGATTCCGGAGTAATTGCACTGTAAGGATTAGTTGTAGCATAGAATACAACATCGTTAAAATCATTATCCGCACCTTGGTCTCTACGCATATCTTCAAAGCTAACTATTAAGAGCTTACGTTGTGCATCATTTAAAATGATATTATGTTTTTTTAGTTTTGGATCAGATTCTGGATTAAATTTCGAATCAGAATAATAGGTATAATACGGATTGTCTGTTTTGATGTTAGTACCATTCCAACCCATTGCATGCAATACCCAAGCTACAGTTGTACCAGCAGGAAATATTTTTGTATATTTATTGGTTGCAGGATCTAAATAAAGCAGTTGAACTTTGTCGCCTGAATGTAAATTACCACCCGATCCGGAATATGATGCATTTGGAAAAATAACCATTTTATTTTTAATATCACTTACAGTTGTAGGTGGTGTAGATGTTGGGTAAGTATAGTAAGCTAATGTATTCATGTAACCTGCACCTTCATGCAGAAAAGTTAAATACACTTCGGCTGCTTGATACAATTTAATACTACCATCATTGGAATCATCCAAAAAAGTAGGGTGAGTTGTTAAGAGCGATTTGTATTCGGGAAGTGTTGTTGTTAAATCAGCCATTAATGAATTGCTAATCACATCTCTTGTTGCTGACAAGTATTTAGGAACTCCTTGATTATCCCAAGATCCTATTGTGTAAAAACCATTTACTGTTGTTGGGCTAGGTAGTTCGTTATCTCCATTATCAGAATTTGAATTATTATTTTGATTATCAATAATTACTTTTGAGGCAACATTAGCAGGAGTTGCTCCACCAATTACAACTTTAATATCAGATGAACTTATTTTTACTGTTTGTAATTGTGGTAGTCCGATTTGATCAACCAATACGCTTAAACTATCTACAGTTGTTGCTGGTGAAATTTGACAATTTAATGAACCTTCGGGGCTTGTTGTTCCATTGTAAATTAAAAAATCTTCGTAATTAGCTTTTAAGGTACCATCGGGATTAATTGGATTTTGAGTAAACACCTTAACATTTACGCCGTTAATTGGCTCGTTGGCATTGTTTAATGTTGAGATTGTTACATTTAAATCTTGCGTAGTTTTAAAATCAAAACCGGCAAACGAAGTTTCTGAAATAATCTGATTAAACTGATCATTCAGACATGAACTGAAAGAAAAAGTTACAACTGCGGCAACTAAAATTAATACGCTTTTGAATTGAATTGTTTTCATATAAATTTATTTATTTGATTATTATACTTTTTAAGTACAAATTATTAATCAATATATATGCCAAGATGCACAAAAGTCTGTATTTCAATGATTTAAGCAGATAGTAGACGACTAGAATATCTTCGAAATCGAAGATTACATTTTGAAAACGAAGTCTAAATTGATAATTTAAACTTTATGTTTCAATATTATATTTTTGAATTCTCCTATATAATGCATTCCACTCAATATTTAAAAGTTTGGAGGCTTCTACTTTATTATTCTTTGTTATTCTTAAAGCCTTTATAATAGCCTGTTTTTCAAGTTCCTCCAAATTTAAAGTTTCATTGGAAATTATATTGCTTGAATTATCTAAAATTAAAAAATTTTCAGGAACTAATTCTGTTCCATTGCAAATAATTATAGCACGTTCCATAATATTTCTCAACTCACGAATATTGCCGGGAAAACTATAATTATGAAGTAATTCTATCGATTTTGGATGGATTGTTTTGATATTTTTAGCCATTTTTTGATTGAAAATCTTCAAGAAATAATGTGCTAAATCTGTAATATCATTTAATCGTTCGCGTAGAGGGGGCAAGTAAATAATAAAAGTACCAATTCTATGAAATAAATCCAATCTGAAATTTTTGCCATTTGATATTTCTGCAATTGGCTTATTAGTGGCAGCAATAATTCTAATGTCATATTTTTGAGGGTTTTGTGTTCCCACTTTTGTAAAAGTTCTATCTTCTAATACTCTCAAAAGTTTTACTTGAAGCATTGCTTCCATTTCGCCAATTTCGTCCAGAAATAAAGTACCTTTGTTAGTGGTTTCAAACCAACCAGCCTTGTCAGTTACCGCACCGGTAAAACTGCCCTTTTTATGTCCAAAAAATTCGCTTTCAAATAGATTTTCAGGAATTGCCGACATATTTACCGCACCAAAAAATTCATTTTTTCGCGAACTAAGATTATGAATTCCTTTAGCTACTAACTCCTTACCGGTGCCACTTTCGCCTAAAATCAAAATTGAAGTATCGGGCGTTTCGGCAACCATTTGAATTTGTTTCTTAATTTCATTAATTGAGTCAGAATTTCCAATTATATCTACACCAAATTCATTATCAACAATTTTTTTTAATATCTTATTTTTTGTTTTTTCGGTATTAAAATTTTTCTGTAATTCAGCATATTTTTGAGTCCTTTCAATCGACATCCATAAATCTGCAGGTGTAAATGGTTTTTTAAAATAATCAACAGCACCATTTCTTAATGCCTTAATAACAGTATCCATATCACCTGAATCGCTTATCATGATAAATTCAATTTGCGAATATTCATTTTTAATTTTTTCTAATACTTGCAAACCATCCATTTCTGGAAGTCTGTAATCACAAATCACGTAATCAATTTTTTGCCTGCTTAGTATTTCAAAACCGGCAGAAGGTTTTTCGGCAGTAAATACAGTGAAACGTTCTTGCAAAATAGAATTAGATAATCTACGATAAACAGGATCATCATCAATAATTAAAATACTTATTTCTTTATTCTCCATAGTATTTTACTTAACAGGACTTAATGGCAAACTGATTGTAATGCTGGTACCAGTTCCCAATGAACTTTTGACGCTAATTTTTGAATTATTTTTTTTAATAAAATCTTTTACCATAATTAATCCTAAACCTGTCCCTTGTTCGTTTTCTGTACCGGAGGTTGAATAGTGCTCTTCCTTTTCAAATATTTTCTTAATGGCTTCATCCGACATTCCTACGCCATTATCAGTTATTGTTACATCTAACCAATCATCTTGACGATTAGCTGAAATTTGAATAAGACCTTTTATCTCCGTAAATTTTATCGCATTTGAAATAATATTCCTAAAAACTGTTTGAATAGAAACCTCATCGCACCAGGCAGTTTCATTTTCTGAAACTGTAGAAATCAATGTAATTTCTTTGTTTTTTGCAATTGGTTCAAGAAGTTGTATACAGCTAGTAATCAATGTATTAATATTCGTGTTTTTTAACTGAATTCCTATTGTTTCACCTTGCATTTTTGTCCATTGCAACAAACTATTTAATAACTTGCTTGTTTCAGATGTTTTAATTTGTAAGTGTTGAATTATTTCTTTGAAATCATCACTTGCGGGGTCAAAATAACCCTGAACTATTGCATCAATTGTTTGTAAAATGCCTGATAATGGTGATCGTATATCATGAGCGATAATTGAATATAAATTATCACGAGTTCGATTCATTTCCACTATTTTTTTTCTTGAATCAGCAAGTTCCAAATGATTTTTTACCCGAATTAATAATTCTTCGTTTTTAAAAGGCTTAGTAATATAATCAACACCACCAGCTTCAAAACCTTCAACTAAATCTTCAGTTTGCCCCATTGCAGTAAGAAATATAATGGGTATTTCTTTCCATTTTTCCACTTCTTTTATTTTTCTACAAACTTCATAACCATCCATTTCGGGCATCATAATGTCTAATAAAATTAAAGAGGGTAATTCCTTTTCAATTTGCTCTATTCCCTCTAAACCACTTTCGGCAGTGATTGATAAATATCCTTTGTTTTCGAGCATTTTTGATGTCAATAAAAGATTCATTGGATTATCATCGATAATCAAAATATAGTGATTAGTATTCATATATTTCTATTGTATAATTAAACTACAATGTTTTTTTAATTTAAATTCCGATTTGTTATATTTCTTGATTGAACTTCGGCAATAATTTGATTTAATTGGTTGATATCTATGGGTTTAATAATTACATTATCCATTCCGGCTTGGTAACATCTTTCTTTGTCTTCAACTGTTACACTAGCAGTTAGTCCAATTATCGGAGTATAGCATTCGTTTTGTTTTTCAAAAATTCTAATTTTCTTTGTAGATGTAATACCATCCATTTCAGGCATTTGCAAATCCATAAAAATAATATCAAATGAACATTTTGAAACCATTTCGAATGCAACTTTCCCATTAATTGCCTCTGATATTTCAGATAAAGGCGAAGTATTGTTTATTATTGCTTTTATTAATAGCATATTAAATGCATCATCTTCAGCAATTAAAATTTTAAGTTTAGTTGATTGAACTTGAAAAATTTCAGAATTTGAATTCTGTTTTTCTAAATTTTGATTCATATTTTCCGAAATTTTTGTACGAATACTAAAATAGAAAGTACTTCCTTTTTCAATTTCGCTTTCAATAAGTATTGTACTACCCATTTTTTGTGCTATTAAGTTGGATACTATTAGCCCTAAACCGGTACCACCAAATCTACGAGTTGTTGAACTGTCACCTTGACTAAAAGCTTTAAAAAGTTTAAGCTTTTGTTCATCAGAAATTCCTATACCTGTATCTTTAATATAAAAACTAATTAATCCCTCTTCATCTTCAATACGTTGAAAGTCAACTTTTAATTCTACCGTACCTTTGTTTGTGAATTTTATAGCGTTCCCAAGTAGATTAGTTAATATTTGGGTTAGCCTGACTTGATCTATTTCAATAAATTCCGGTAAATCTTGTTGAATGTTTAGTGAGATTTCTAATCCTTTTTTATCGGCTGATAATTTCAACATATCTATGCTTTGTTGCAAAATAGTATGTAAATTTACCTTTGTAATTTCCAATTCAAATCTGTTAGATTCAATCTTCGAAAAATCAAGAATGTCATTGATAACAGCATTTAAAATATTACCACTAATATTAATAGCTTCACTATATTGCCGTTGAATTTCGGTCAAATTCGTTTGAATAAGTAAATCTGAAAATCCAATAATACCATTTAGAGGTGTTCTTAATTCATGACTCATATTAGCTAAAAACTCCGATTTTGCGATATTTGCTTGTTGAGCATTTTCTTTTTCCTGAATTAATTTATTTTCAAGATTTAAACGTTGTTTGAGATTAATATACAATTGACAAAAAACAAAAAGTAACGCTTTCTCTTTGTCTGTATAGTTTCGTTTTTGAGTTAATGAATCAAAACCAATATATCCTTCACACACTCCATTAAGCATTAATGGTATGGCTATTAGGCTTTTAACATTCTTTTTTTCAAGTATGTTTTTACTTTTACCTTTAAAAAGTGAAACATCATAAATTTCAAATAAATTGCCCTTTTGATGCATTTCAACCCATTCTTTCATATCCGATAATGGCAAATTTTGAAGCTCATTGGAATAAGCTAAAACTCCTTCCTCGCACCATTCGTTGGTATTATTACACACCTGATTATCCCAATCGTACTCAAAAATTAATGCTCTCTGAGCCTGTACAAATTTGCTGATTTCACCCAATGATTGATCAATACTTGGTTTTATATCTTCATATTTTAGATTTATATACTTTGAAGCCATACTCATCAAAATTTGCTGCAAATCTGTGAGAATTTTCAGTTCGGTAATATTCTCTTTCAAGGCAAGATAATGCGTTATTTCTCCCTTTGCATTTTTAATTGCCGACAAATTTGCCATTTCCCAAAAGATTTCTCCATTTTTTTTGATGTTTTTAAATTCACCTCGCCATTCATTACCAGAAATGATTTTATTCCATAATTCCTTATAATGTTCGGCACTTAAAGCTTCCGATTTTAAAATTCTAGGATTTTTTCCAATTGACTCTTCAAAAGTGTAACCGGTAACTTCACAGAATTTGGGGTTTACATACTCTATATCTCCATTTAAATCAGTAATAACAACACTTATCGGACTTTGCTCAACAGCTTGAGAAAGTTTTCTAAGTTGATTCTGGTTATTTAAATAGTCGGTTTTATCATTTAAAATAGTTTCTGAAACAGTTTTTTCGTTCATCAACATTAATCTATCACAATCAGATTTAATATTGTTTAATTCGGATAAAATTTCCTTTTTATCGAATCCAATTTGAATAAATTCGGCAACTTTTTCAATTTTTTCAATGATTTGGTTCAGTGAGTTATGCATATTATATGAGGGACTAAATATAAAAATTCAATATTATTCAATAACAATTTTACTTGCAAATTGCGACTTTTCAGTAAATATAGTAAGCAAATAAAGTCCATTTTTAACACGACTTTTTAATTCAATAAATTTACTGTTATCTAAAAAATCACTTTCTTCAAAAATTTTTAAACCGCTAAATGTACAAAGTGTGATTATCTTCATTTTTTCATTTCCATTATACACTACCATAAAATTCCCGTTACTGGGGTTTGGATAAATATAATACTTATAATTATATCTTTCAGTATTACTTCGTTTTAGCGAATCAAACTGAAATGCACCTATATCAATTTTATTATTTACCGGTCGCTGATTATTAAAATAATCTGTAAAAATTCCAAATGTAGAAACGTTTATCCCAGAGTTATAAATTGGCAATGTTGATGTAAAGTTATAAATACTTGCGAGACTATCAAATTTTAAAAACGGCGACAAATTTTGAGAATAATAATTGGTTAAAATATCAACTTGTACATCTGAATTATAAAAAATATAACTTTGAGATAAATCACGATACGTTCCAAATGAACCAGGTTTTAAAATTAGATTATTAAAAAATTTATTCTCACGGCTTTGATTGCTGTAAATTCTTATTCCATCTGTTTTGGGAGCAATAATAGTATTGTTAATGAAATTAAACGAGGATCCAGGCACTGTGGCACGATCAGCGCAAAACATTCCGTAAACTCTTTTTGAGGCATCATCGCTATAAAAATTGTAGCCAGAGTTGACCACAATATTGTTAAAAAAATAATTGTTGCCAAGTCCAAAAATCATTATTCCGGTTCCACTACCGTTTAAAATGGCATTGTTGTAACATTTACCAGTTGTTCCAGACCCAATTTGAATACCACTATTTTGACTTATTTCTTTTGCAATTCCATAATGAGAAATATAATTATTATAAATTTCACAATTAGAAGTTGCACAACTAACTTGAATTCCATCCCATCCACAACTGTCGATTCTATTGTTAAACACTCTAAGTCCCTTTAATTCTGATGGATATAATGTGTCGGCTTTCCCGTCGCAAACTGTTGGATAGCCTGAATAAAATGAATGACCAATATAAAAACCCTCACCACCTGTATTGTGAACAAAATTATCATGAATAGATGTGTTTCTTTGTACAAAAACTCCTCTATTTTCGGTTCTGTCGCAAGTAGGTTGTGTTAATGACATAATCCCGGCAAAACCTGAATTTGCAACTTCGATATGATCAATTTCAAAATTAGTACTCATACCGTCAATACTTAAACCTACGGTTTTGGCAGGAGTTTTAATCACCTTTATGCCATACTTTATTGAATCGTAACCTGTACCAGTAAATCTAAAATACGAACTATGAGTTATTAAAATCCCATATGACTGATCATTATTCTCAACAATAACAGAACCTCCGCAATTTTTGAAAACGATATAATTTAACGAATCGCCATGAAAATTCGCTAACCTCAAAAACTTTCTATTTCCACTTAATATACAAATTGTATCCCCTGGTTTAATTGATAAAGTAGAAGCATCAACGTTATTTTGAGAAAGTCCAATTGTATAGTTACAATGGCAATTTGAATTGTTATTAGCAGATACAAACCCCACACAAACAATTAACATGAAAAAATAGATTGATTTTAAAAGAATCATCAATAGAAATTGAAATTATCTAATTCTTAAATTTCTACAAATATAGAAACTATTTTGAATTTTTCAATAAAAAATAGCGAAGATTTGTTAAGTTTAAATCAAGCATGCAGTTTAACATATTTTTTTGAATTATTTTAATTCGAAATTCAAATCTAAAAAATATTTATTTTATATTCGTTTAATAAACATAGTGGTACTCTATTTTTTATAAAAAAATGAAGTATCTTTGTGTCAGATTTACTACTATAAACTATTGATTAATTATTTTGCAACTAGTTTGCTCTCACTTATTGCTTTAAGTGTTTTAATTAA